>CAJWIB010000161.1 GCA_913041095.1 uncultured Rhodospirillaceae bacterium
TAAACACAGAAAATACAGGGAATATTCTCGAATTCCTGCTGGTGGTGAGGAATTACTATTGCCGATCCCCCTGCTCGGTCTCATTCCTTAGACAAAATTTCTACGCCATTTATCAGGGGAACTAATAGAATTAACAGAGAATAATATTCTAGGAACCGGGAATTTTTTGAGTTCAAATCAGGAGATGGTTTTGAACCTTTTCATAGCTCACCGAAGACCGTAGTGAATTTCTGATATTTGATATCCACTCTGACTGCGACCTCTAGTTTTCTGTATTCCTTTTGTAAGGATAAATAGGGGTAGTTTAATGATATCCATCACCCTTTCTCACCTCGTGACACCCAGAATTCTATGTGTTTCAATGTTCCCAAAGAACCAACACACCTTATGGGAGATCTTAATGCATCTTACTCTGTTGGGAACCGGGCTGCCGTTTATTAATCCGAAACGTCGTGGTCCAGCTTATCTCGTCCGTGCCGGTGAGGAACATTTCATGGTGGATTGCGGCTCCGGGGCTATGCACCGGCTCTATGAAGCTGGCGCCAAGCCGTCTGACATCAACCATATGTTTATTACCCATTTACATATGGACCACTATATTGACCTCGGCCATTTTATTATGATGCGCTGGATTAACCGCAATGATGAGCCTCTGCACCTATATGGTCCGCGCGGCTTGCAAAAAATGGCCGACCAGTTGCTCGAAATGCACGGACCCGATCTCGAGCTTCGCCAGATAACCCGGGCTAAGCGTCGGCCGGATATAAGCATCGTCGCCCACGAAATTTCCGAAGGACTGATGCTGGAGACGCCCAACGGGGTGAAGGTGTCCGCTTTTAGTGTAGAACATTATCCGCTGGAGGAACCCTTCGGCTTCCGCTTCGATAGTAAGGATAAAAGCATCGCCTTTTCCGGTGATACGCGTCCGTGCGAGAACCTCATTAGGCATTGTCAGGAAGTTGATGTCCTGGTTCACGAGGCTTCAGAATATACCCTGTGGGATTCGCCCGACGTCGATCATACCCATCAGGTCAAAACCCATACTCACCCGGAAAAGCTGGGATTCGTTGCCCGCGACGCTAAGCCGAAATTACTGGTAGCCTCTCACCTCATGCCGCGCTCGGAGCCGTGGAAACTTCGCGAGATGATCGGGCAGGGTTTCAAGGGCAATATTGTCATTGGCGAAGATCTAATGACGTGCTGAGAAATCCTACATACTCAACATATCGGGCGGGAAGACGACAGTGATGGCCTCCTGGGGGCAATCTTGTCGGCACGACCCGCAATGCCAACATTCCTGTGGCCTTGGCAAAAACGGTGATTTTTTTTCTGGGTAGCTGGTGAAACCTAGGCGATAAGGATTAATCTTATGCATCTCGCTCGAACCTTTCTCTACAGGCATCATTTTTGGCCGATGCATATAGATGACGTCGCCCGGGCAGATATTATCGCAGATGCCGCAGCCGTCACACTTATCAAGGTTGAATATAACCGGCATAATCTGATCCTCTCCTAATTCGATTTGTAGACGACCGGTTCGAAAGAGCAGTTTACGTTGTCACCGTTTTTCCGCACTACCACCAGGCCACACCATTCTTCATCATTGGTTTCGGGATAGTCGAGGCGGTAGTGATACGGCTTGTTGCGGCTTTCCGTACGGTAGAGCGCGGCGTTGATCATGATTTTGCCCACCGACATAAGATTACGGGTTTCGTTGGCTCGCATCAGGTCATGTTTGTCCTCGACCTTAATCTCGTCAAGGCTGGGTTCCAGCCGTTCCAATTTCTTGAGGCCGCTTTTCAGCCCCATTTCGGTCCGCATGGGCCCTACATGTTCGGCCATGATTTTTCGGATTGTGCCTTCGATCTGCTCGTAAGGGTATCCGGTCTCACGATAGAGGGGTGCCAGGAACCGATCAGCCATTTCGCTGATGGTTGCTTTGCTGGGTGCATCGGCGAATCTTTCATTGAGAGCCGATATCGCCGCCGACTTACCCGCTTTGTATCCACCGGTGATGGCACCGTGGACGCAGCGGTTATGATCGGCGGAATCGCCACAGGCGAAAAGACCATCGATTGTAGCCGCACCTTCGCCGTCAATCTTAACGCCGGAACCGGTGACTTCGGTCGGGCCCGCCTGCATGCCTTCGGATACCATCACTTCGACAGGCTCTTTAGCCAGATCCTCGCCCCGTTGCTCAAAGTAATCCGGCAGTGTGTCTTTGTCGTAGCCAAGAGTGGTTTTCAAATGCGCCATGTCCTCTTCTTTGAGGTGGCGACAATCGATATAAACCGGGCCGCGACCATTGCGCACTTCGTAAAGCGTATTAAACACGACATCGTAGCGGGGCGCTTTGTTGCCCAACGGATGATTTTCTTCCATGTAATAATCGCCAAGGCTGTTCATAAAACGCCCACCCATCCCCACGAGGGCGTTGAAGCCCGGAGCCGAGAAGCCTTTGGGCAACACCGTCATGCGCATGTATTCCATATTGGTCAATGCCGCACCGGCGTTGAATGACATCATCTGGCCGTCGCCTGTATTATAGGGACAAAGCCAAGTGTTGAAGGGATTAAGCCGCGGGTTCTCGTAAAGCCGGTTGGTATTGCCGGTGGCGATGATGGTGGTCTTGGCGTTGAATACAAAGACGTCGCCCGTCCTGTTCTGGAAGCCCATGGCGCCAACCACGCGACCTTCCTTGGTCAAGAGATCGACCGTCATGATCCGGTTAAAGACCTTGCAGCCGGATTGACGTACGGCGGCGCCCAGTTTCGGTTTCAAAAGTTTGCCGTTGAAATTGATAAAGTACGGTCCCGGTTGTCCCATGGAAGCAGTGCGATAAAAAGTGCCGTCGGGCTGGGTCAAGGGGTTGCCGATCTTGGCCATGCGTTCGATGGCTGGTTGCAGTTCGGCGCAATAGAGGGATTCCAAATAGGAAAGATGGGTGGTACCCCTGCCGACTTTATCCACATAATCCAAAAATGAGTCTTCCGTGTCCCATTCGGGGCCGGTATTAAGATAGGCCAAGAAATGATCGACGCCACCGCCGATATCGCCGGAACGGTCTATGTTACTGCCTTTTTCAACAACGATTACATCGGCACCCATATCGGCAGCGCCCATGGCCGCGTTGGTGCCGGCGAGGCCACCGCCAAGAACCAATACATCGATGGAAAACTCTCTAATTTTCATGACTTCTTCCCTCTTACATAAATTTCGCTGGAGCGCAGGCTCCCGGGAGGGTTGATCCAGGAGCCGCCGCGCGGGACACTAGTAGAACATATGCATTGCCCAAAGCTAAGGTACCTCACTATCAGGTTCAAGCCGATTTACTCTGACAATGCCGTCACGGATGCACTTTGGTTGGAGTCTTCCGTCCGAAGTTTTTTTGATGCCAGGCGATATAGAATAAAGCCAGGACGACCGCAGTCCAGTGCACCAATGGTACCGCGAACATAACCCCACCGGCAAATACCAGCCGGAGAATCATTTCCCACCAAGGCAGTCGGCGTTGGTCGAAGGCGATCACGGTGCTGGAGATCAGATAGATAAAGAGCATCAGCCTAAAGAGAATGGAAACAAAATCCGGCCAATTGAAACCGACGGACCCCTTCGGGAAGGCTTCGGGCACGATTAATAGAACCGGATAATAGGCGAAGACAAAGGGCACGGCGAACTTCACCAAACCAACACGCAACGCCATGGTAGCGGTTTTGATAGGGGCTGCTTGGGCAATCGATGCAGCAGCATAGGCCGCCACCGCCACCGGCGGTGTGATCGACGAAGCCACTCCATAGTAGAAGACAAATAAATGGGCGACGATCAGCGTCAGCCCTAATCCCTGCATAGCCGGACCTAAAATCAGTACAATTGTCAAATAGGCTGGCAAAGTAGGCATTCCCATGCCTAACATCAGCGCCGCAAGCCCGGTTACAAAAAGGGTCAAGAACAGATTGCCGCCCGACACTTCATTGATCAGGATGGCGAAGTCCTGGGGCAACCCGGTGGCGCCCAACACCGCCACGATGATACCAACGACAGCGATCGCCATCAAAAGCCGTCCGAATGTCAGCCCGGTATGAGAGAGTGCTTCTACGATTATGAAAGGTCTGTGGCGAACTTCGGGATTCAAAAAACTGAGCGGGATAATGGTAAAAAATGCCGACATACCGGCACCGGCT
This sequence comes from uncultured Rhodospirillaceae bacterium, assembly GCA_913041095.1. Lineage (GTDB taxonomy): Bacteria > Pseudomonadota > Alphaproteobacteria > Rhodospirillales > UBA2165 > TMED23. Next base: position 4,182 of record CAJWIB010000161.1, read on the forward strand.
GCGGACAGGCCTTGAATCAAGCTTGCCACCACAATAACGATCGGCACCACGATCATGATCATATTAATGTAATCCTGGGGCGTTACCTCCAAGTCTTTCCGATCGAGATCCTCACCGCCGATCTCAACGCCAAGGCGGCGCGCCTCGAACACGACGCTGGTAAAGAGACTGGCATAGTAGGCCAGCGCCGGTAGGAGAGCGGCAACGATAATGGTCAAATAGGGAATTCCAGTAAGGTCCGACATGACGAGGGCAGCGGCTCCCATGATTGGTGGCATGATCTGACCGGCACTTGAGGCTGTTGCCTCAACCCCACCGGCGAAAGCGGGGGAAAAACCGCGCTGCTTGATCATCGGTATGGTGATAACCCCGGTGGCTACTACATTAGTGACGGCGCCGCCTGACATGGTGCCGAACAGGCTTGACGCCATGATCGCCGCATGGGCCGGGCCGCCGCGGAATCTTTTTGTCACATGGACTGCGAGTTTGATCATGGACCGTCCACCACCCGTACGTTCGAGCATGGTTCCCAACAATATGAAAGGAAAGACGGTGAAGATGAGAATTCCCATGATATTGCCGAGGATGCCATCGTTCAAATTGAACCAAAGGTCCTCGGCGCTGTAGACCAGATCGAGCGGGGCTGTTTTGAAAATCCACGGCCAATGTTCGCCGGTGTAAAAATAGAACAAAGCGACTAAGGACACGATCGACAGCGGCGCGCCCCACACCTTCCAACTCAGGACCACGAACACCGCGGCGGCGGTGATCGAAACCGCCACATGAAACATCGTAAACTCGGCAAAGCCTTCGTTCTCGATCGCAATCTGTTCCGTATAATAGATCCACAACACGGCCCAACCGGCAAGGAGGAGGACAATGTCGATAAGCGGTCCCAGCCATTTGCGATTGGGCCATTTGGCGGTGACCGTGTGAGTAAAAGGGCTGCTCGCCAAAACCAAAAAAATCGACGCCCCCAAAATCAGCGGCCGGATGATAACCGCCGGAAATGGTCCGAACGGCGGTAAAATATTATAGGTAGGCATGGAATTGGCGATACCGGTTACTGCCATCAGAAAAGCCACCAAAAAAACCGAATATCGGATTAGCCGGTTGTCTTGGTCCTGCTGCACTTGTTCGCTCATGGGAACCTGCCGATCATTCGATAAAACATCATAAAGCTTGGCGGCGCAATCGGCACCGCCAAGCCAAATGATCTGGGTTCGATAACACGACCGGTTCTAGATCGTCGTAGTTGGTACTAGCCGCCCAATAGACGCTGCGGAATTTTCTTTCCTATTTCCTTGTAGAATCTGAGTGCTCCCGGATGAAGCGGCGCATTACCCGACTTAAAGGGATCATCCAGGCCAACCGGTTTTAAGGTCACGGCCGAGGCATGCATCTCCTTCAAGTTGTCGAACATCGCTTTGGTCATTTTGTAGACCAGGTCCGCGCTCAAATCCGCACGCACCACGATTTGAGACATAAACCCGTTGGTGTAAGTGTCGATGGAATTATTAGCTTGATTTTTATAAGAGCCGGCGGGGACCTTCGCGGTAACCCGGCCCGTCTTACCGAGAAACTTTTTCCAGCCCGGGGTATTCACCATGTCCCCGACATTTAAAAGACGGAAGGGACGTTTAACACCGAGGTGATCGATGGTGGCTGCGCCAAGCCCTGCCGGCCGGATGAAGACGTCGAGCTTACCATCCTGCATGGCCTGCATTCCTGCGCCCCAGGGCAGACGGACGGCGGTATAATCCTTGTTGGGGTTAAATCCGGAGACCGCTCTGATCATTGATTCCGCGGTAATGGCCGCACCACCGGCCGGTGGCCCGGTAAAGATCCGTTTACCCTTTAGATCGGCGTGGGTCTTGATATTTGAGTCAGCCCAGACGATCTGATGAAACACGCCCCCGACATAGGTATTGATCAACCGCAGGTTTTTGGCTGCGGCAATGGCTACCTTGGCATTCTTTTTGTACATCCTGGTGCCTTTCTTCAACCACGGCATCGCGATTGGCGGAAACGGCATTATGTCGATCCGGCCCTGGCCCAACTTGATGGCGGAGCGAGTGAGGGTCTGCCCCTCATTAACCTGCAGGCTGATGCCCGCATGTTTTTTCCAGATTTTGGCCAATACAATGAAAATGGTGTGGTTGACAGAACCTGGACCTGGCACGTCGGCCTTAAGGATACCCTGGGCGGACGCCGTGGTCGCTCCAATTGTAAATGCTCCAGCCAATAAACTGGCCACCAATTTTGATTTTAACGTAATAAGCATTGAGATCCCCTCCCTATTTAGATTAGCTAAAAATCAACGACCATAATC
>CAJWIB010000162.1 GCA_913041095.1 uncultured Rhodospirillaceae bacterium
AGCTCGCAAGATTTTGCCGAGGATGAATTTCTTCGGCCATTTCGGCGACCAGTACCAACAGGCGTCGTGGCGATAAATCGTCAAACTCAGTATTTGATATTTCTCCCATCAGTCAAAATTACCCTAATTTTTGCTCTACCGCTATGCACCTTTGCTTAAGAGACTGATTTGGAAATTCCAATCTTTATTTCACCATAATAAAGTTTAGCTTAAATATTGTTACAGATTATTCAATTTATGGAACATGCGCAGCTGGAAAAGTGTGGCGAAAATGAATATAGTGATAAAATTTGATTTGATTGGTTTTTTGCTGGTGATGAGTGCCGTGACTGTTCCCAAGGGAGCTGCCGGTGCGGCAGAGCGAGTTCAACTATCAGCATTTTTAGTCAATGTGGTTGAAAGTGGTATTAAAAAGACTGGACAGTTACCCCATACCGTTTATCTCGGCTTAAGAGATTTGGACGAAGCGCGTTATGTTTGTGGTATTGCCCCGCGTATTCGCGATACCTTGATCAAATATTTGATCAAGCAAACTTATTATCTTGATACCAAAGGAAAATTGGGTGTTGCTAAAATTCGCCTTGATCTTTGGCTCATTACCTACAAAGCAATTCCAAATGTAAAATTGTGAAACATGCTGGTGGTTAAAGGTACAGGAAAAGTTGGCAGCCCGGAAGTCCGTTTATTTGCTCGGCGGGGTTGTCGGCATGTTTTTGATTGATAAGAGTTAAGGTGTTCTCCTCAGGAAATTTGTAGAACCTTTGGTAGGAGGGTTGGATGCCATTTGCCGCCTGCAGCGATGTCAAAATCTATTACGAAATCAAAGGTAGCGGTCAGCGTCTGTTATATATCAGCGGTACCGGTACCGACCTCAGGCGCACGCCAAATGTATTTACCTCAGTTTTTCCCGATCATTTCAAAACCTTAAGTTTTGATCAGCATGGCCTAGGTCAAACAGATAAACCCGACGAGCCCTACGGCATGGCTCTGTATGGTGAGGATGCAGCCGCCTTACTCGATACGATCGGCTGGAATGACTGTTATGTCATTGGCGCTTCCTTTGGCGGTATGGTCGCCCAGGAATTGGCACTCAACCGTCCCGAATTGATTAAGAAATTGGTGTTGTGTTGTACTTTTGCCGGCGGGGCAGGCGGAGCGTCCTATCCATTGCATGAATTACAGCATATGGCGCTTGAGAAAAAGATTAAATTCCGCCTGCCTAAGAACGACAAACGATTGGATAAGATATGGCAGCAGGAAAATCCGGAGAAATTTCAAGAGCTTTTTGAACAAGGATTGAAAGCAGCGCAATTTGCGGCGAATGAACCGGGTAAGGCGATTGGCGCCCGTCGCCAACTTGAGGCTCGGGCTCAATACAACACTTATGATCGGCTACCCGAATTGAAAATGCCGGTGCTGGTTTGCGGCGGCCGTTATGACGGACAGGCGGAACCAGAAGCCGTTGAGAATTTAGCCAAACGTATTCCAGGCGCGGAACTAGCCTTTTTTGAAGGGGATCATTATTTTTCCAGCAAGACCCCAAAGCACCCAAAAAAATAATTGAGTTTTTACAATCTGATTAGCGAATGAAAATGCCTACCGAACCAGAAAAGCCACACGAACGCATAACTGAGATTAAACGCCGGGCCGAGGCCGGACCGACGATACTGCAACATAGCTTTCGCCCATTTTTTATGGCGGCTGGATTTTGGGCCATGTTGGCTGTTCCTTTGTGGCTGTTGAGCTACGCTGGCATTCTGGTAATGCCGCAAGAGTTCGATGCTCTGCTTTGGCATCGGCACGAGATGCTCTTTGGGTTTGCCGGGGCATCGATGGCAGGGTTTGTCCTTACTGCCGTTCCAAATTGGACGGGCCGGCTACCGGTTAGTGGTGGGCGGCTTGCCGTGCTGGTGGCATTCTGGCTGGCTGGACGAGTGAGCTTTCTGACGGTCGTCTGGATTGGTCCGCTGACAACTGCAATAATGGATTTAGCTTTTCTGACAACGCTTGTCGCAATGATCGGCCGTGAATTGGTGGCTGGTAAAAACTGGCGCAATTTGCCGGTACTGGTGGTTGTTTCCTTCTTTACGCTCGGAAATTGGCTGGTTCATATCGAAGCCAACGGTGTTGCCGAAACTGCGGAGCTTGGTATCCGGCTTTCAACATTTGTGTTATCTCTACTGATCGCTTTAATCGGCGGGCGGATTGTGCCGAGTTTCACCCGCAATTGGCTGGTTCGCAATGGTGCAGCTGAAGTACCCGCACCTATGGGACGCTTTGATACCATCGCTTTGGTGGCTTTAGTTATATTTGTCATTGCCAAAGTGGTCTTGCCGGATCATCTGGTGACGGCGTATCTCGCCGTGTTAGCTGGCGTCCTCCATGGCTTTAGATTGCTGCGCTGGAAAGGCTGGGCAGTTGTCAGCGAGCCGCTGATGTGGGTCTTGCATTTAGGTTACGTATGGCTGGTAGCGGCGCTGGTTTTAATCGGTCTTGCTGGCCTGACGAATTTTATTTCACCAACCTCGGCGATCCATGCCCTGACAGCCGGTGCTTTTGGCACCATGATATTGGCCGTGATGACGCGCGCCTCTCTGGGCCATACTGGCCGGGAGCTGACGGCATCAACGGGCACGACAGTGGTTTTTTTATTAATCTCGATTGCTGCCATTCTGCGCGTTGGCGCGTCGTCGCTGGGTGATTGGGCAATTTGGCTATCGGGGGGAGCGTGGACTCTGGCCTTCGGCCTGTTCACGGTGTTTTATTTTCCGGTATTTACTCAACCGCGGGTAACAGCCCCAAAACCATCGCCCACACCGCGCCAAAAGGACTAATCCTTAACTCCCCAATTTTCAATCCAAAGTGTCGTCGTGCCTTGATGTCCAGTTGGGGTGATGCCGGTCAGCCATTTTGGCAGGATATAGGAATTGGCGCGAAAATAGAGCGGGATCACAGGCAATTCCGTCGCATAGATTTGCTGGAAGCGATGCCACAGTTTTTCACGCTTCGATTTATCCAGCTCAACTTCAATTTGCTCAAGCAATGTGTCCATCTCGGCGTTCCTAAAGCCGGTATAGTTCTGGCCGCCCCAATTGTTTTCCTTGGTTGGGATATGGGCTGAATGCAGGGTCGAGCGCGGCACACTTTCCGGCGCGCTGATCCAGGCAAACATGGCGAGCCCGGTGAACTTTCGCTGGGTCACAGTTTGGCCAAAGAACACCCGGGCGGGCTGATTGCGGATACGAATATCGACACCAAGCTGTTTCCATTGGCTTTGCAGAACCTGTTCGACCAGTTCCCGGGTGCGGTTGCCGGCGGTGGTCATCAGTTCGAACGTTAGTTTCTCGCCTTTGGCGTTGTGACGGATGCCACGTTTTTTGACCAGCCAGCCTGCCTGATCCAGTAATTTGCCTGCCGCCCTCAGATCAAATTTGTAGATCGGGGTGTCTTTGGTATAAATCCAATCAAGCGGATTGATGTTGGTGTCTGCGACCGGCTGGCGGCCAGCGAATAACTGGCTCGAGATTGCCTTGCGGTCGATGCCCAGGATCAGGGCTTTGCGCACTTGTATATCCTTGAGGATCGGGTTGTCGAGATTGAGATCGAGATGCTCATAAATCAAGCCTGACTTATAGACCATGTTGAATTTTTTACCGTGGCGCTTTTCAAAGGCCAGCGCTTGATCGATGGTGATGCCGAGATCTCCGGAAATCATATCAATTGCGCCTGACAATAAATTGGCTTCTAGCGCTGCCGTATTGCCGATTACGCGCACAATGACTTGCTTAAAATGCGGCTTCTTGCCCCACCAGCTTTCGTTCGGCACCAGCACGACATGCGCACCGGATTTAACTTCACTAATCCGGTAGGGGCCGAAATAAAGCCCTTTGTTGGTCGTGTCGCGATCAAAAATCGTCCGGTTCTTATATTCTGCTGGTGCCCTGTTAAAAATCTCTTCATCGAGATGAGCCGGCAATACTTCAAAGCCATTGATGTCGTTATAGGCGAATGTAAACTTGTCGAAATGCAGCGTGAAAGTTTTGTCGTTTACGGCGACGATCTTATAAGCCCGGCGATAAAATTCTAGTCCGCTGACACCACTTTTAGGATGACGCCCGACTTTCCAGGTGAAGACCACGTCTTTGCTCGAAACCGGCTTGCCGTTCCCCCAATTGGCGTCGGGCCGGATCGTATAGGTAACGGCGATGCCTTTTTTGCCCCCCGGCGCGGTTTCCGGTTTGGCAAGGCCGTTTTCAATAGTTGGCAGTTTGGTGCAGAGCATGCATTGGAGTTGCCATTGCGGGTCCTGGACTGTAAAGGGCCGTCTGGTGGCTGACAGGATATAAGTTTTTGCCAGCATGGAATCGATGTTGGGATGGAAGGTCGAGGGGAATTGGGTGATGCCGATAACCAATCTATCTTTTTGGCCATCTTTGGCGTTGGCCGTGACCGCCCACATTAAAAATGCCAGAATTATCAAAAAAATTCGTTTCATAAACTCAACTCTAGCTGCTTCAACCAACAATTCAATTTAAAACAACCAAGTTAAAGTTATCGTGAACAGGAGAAGTAATTTTGCGCCAAGGCGTTTACACAATCGGAATAGCAGACAGTTTTGGGAGAACGTCAATAAAACATATGATTATTGCCTTGGTTGGAGGTTTGCTGCTGACCATGTCATTTTATTCAGAACCGGTTTTGGCGGTGGGTGGCAGAGACAATATCGATAAACCAATGAGTGAAGCGCAGCAGAATTTTGAAAACGGTCAGCAGGCGATGTATAAGGCCAAATACGATAAAGCGATCGGATATTTTAAACGCGCGCTCGAGCTAGAGTAGAAACATGTCGACACCTACAACTATCTCGGCTTTGCTTACAGCAAAAAAGGTAATTTAAAGCTCGCTGGTTTGGCGTATCAGGAAGTGCTCAAAATCAATCCGGATCACAAAGGCGTGCTTGAATACCAGGGCAAAATGTATCTTTAATTTGGCGATCTAAATGCTGCCTGGCGCAACTAGGCCCATCTTCAAAGCTTGTGCTCAAACGGCTGTGACGAGTTTGAAGCACTGACCCGTGCGATTGCCGATTTCCGGGGAACGAGTCCGAGCCGAGGAAGTTAGAAAAATGTACCAGGTGCACTTCATTTAACGTTACTTTCCGCCATTGGCGGCGGACCAACCGAGCGGGTCGGCGAGAAAGTCTTTGACGCCCTGGATATCATCACTTGAGAAGTAATTGCCGGCCTCGGCTTGTGCGAGCACATCCCACCAATTAGCGAGGTAGTGGAGATTAACGCCGGCCTTTTTCATGGTTTCTTCGGCACCAGGAAAGGCGCTGTAATAGAAGACGACGAAAATGTCGGTTACCGTCGCATCACCAGCGCGCAACGCTTCGATAAACATAATTTTACTGCCGCCATCGGTGGCTAAATCTTCGACCAACAAAACATGGCTGCCTGCCGGCATGTCACCTTCAATCTGCGCATTACGGGCGAAGCCTTTGGGTTTTTTCCGGATATAGAGCATTGGTTTGTCGAGTGCTTCCGAGAGCCAGGCACCGTATGGAATGCCAGCGGTTTCACCGCCCGCGACCAAATCCAGCGCCTTGACATCGATTGATGCGCGCAGAAGGTCAGCCCCAAGCCCAATGATTTTACGGCGTTCTTCCAGAAACGAGATGACCCAGCGGCAATCGATGTAAACAGGACTTGCCCAACCGGCGGTCAGGATGTAGGGCTCTTTCGGTCGGAAGTTAACCGCTTTGATATCGAGCAGCATTTTTGCCGTTGCCGCACCCGCTGCTTTTTGTTCTGGTGATCTGTCGCCGTTTAACATTTATTATCCCGTGCTCTCTATAAGATGTCCATCTATAATAAAGTAGGTTTAAGAGGGATTCGGCCAGCTTGTAAATACTTGTCAGGCGTAAATACCTTTAGTTGGATAAAATTTAATGATGCGTAACTTTCAAAAAGCTCAAGAACTGGTGGCCCGAGGCGCTGGGCCGCATCAAGCCGGTCAGTTTGATAAAGCCGAAAAGTATTATAAACGTGCGTTAAAAGCCCAAAGTGATAATATCGATGCGCTGCATTTACTGGGGCTCGTTTCCCACCAGAAAGGCCGCAATGAATATGCTGTGCAATTGATCAGTAAAGCCCAACTCCTCAGCCCGCACAATCCAGCAATCAATACTAATTTAGCGATTGTCATGAACGCGTTGTCGCGTTGGCCGGAGGCCGAACAGGCGGCTGAAACTGCAACAAAATTGGCAGCCGATAATGCTGAGGCCTGGCATCATTTGGGTATTTCGCGTTTGACCCAGCAGAAGTTTGCTGGCGCAGAGGCAGCGTTAACAAAGGCCACAGAGCTCGATCCGAACAATTCAGAATATTTGAACAATCTTGGTACGGCCTACCGGAATTTGAAGCAAAATGACCTAGCCGTTAAAACCTTTCGCCGGGCCGTTGCAGTTGACCCGGGCTTTGTCGTTGGCCAGACCAATTTAGCCGAA
>CAJWIB010000163.1 GCA_913041095.1 uncultured Rhodospirillaceae bacterium
AGGTTGCCGTACCAAGGAGTTTGTTCCGGAGAATCCTGGGGTTGATTGATGATCTACGGCGAAGACCCGTTCCAGTGTAGGGCGGGACAATCAACGGCAGGAGGAAAATGACAGGAGGGGTGTATCCGGATGACGATAAAATTGGGCAAGCAGGCTTCCACCGACGGCCAAATTAGCTGCAGAGCGAAATTCCTTCATTCTGTGGCCAGACCGACCTACAATTGGCCCCAGTTTGAAAGTTATATGGGAAATGTTGGTTAAATAAGATGCTCCGCCAAATAGACTTCACGATGCCAGATATAGATACCACTGGCGACGATGAGGCTGGCACCGGCGAGCATCATGACGGTTAGCGGATCAGCGAGGAAGGTGACGCTAAGGATTACCGAAACCAGTAACTGCGAATAGAGAAACGGCGCCAGCACCGAAGCAGAAGCATATTTGAAGCCTTTGATCAGTGCCAAATGACCAATCGCCCCAAGACTACCCTGAACGCACATCAATAGAAATTCATCTACAGTAGGCTGCCGCCAGAAAAAAGGCACAATGACGATAAATACAATGGCACCGACGAAGGTCGAATAAAACAGCGTTGTATAGGCATCATCGTGTTCTTGCAGAGTCCGTGTTTGGATGAGAAATATCGCCAGCATAAAGGCAGTGATAAGCGGCAATAAAATTGGCCATTCAAACTCTGCGCCGGGTTGGATAATTATCAGCACACCGACAAAACCAGCGAGAATTGCACCAAAGCGGCGAAGGCCAACTTTCTCGCCCAGAAATACAGCGGAAATAATCGTTACCAATACCGGCGCTACGTGCTGAACAGCAGCGGCATCAGCTAGCGGCAGATAGATGAGAGATGTATACATTGCCGCTGTTGCGGCAAATAGGGCAAATGAACGCTGTAGCTGGGTCACCGGACGGCTGGATTTAAAAACTGAGCGCGAGCGGGTCGCCAAAAGATAAACAACAACAATAATAGCGTGAAAAAAATAGCGGCTCCACAGCACTTGCACGACATTGAATGACCCGGTCAAATGCTTACTGATCGCATCCATCATGGCCATTGAGCTACCGGCAGCAATTGTCAATAGAATGCCGAGGAGTATGTTGCTTTGTACGGATTGATTTGGCTGATCTGGTTGGTCTGGCACGTGGTTCAACTATATTGTTCAAGAATTTTCAAAAACTCATCATAAGTTTCCGGCAGGCTATCCAAAGCATCATCCAATTCTAAGTCGGCAAGCCAGCCAAGTCGAGCACCGGTCGCCTTTGCCGTCATGGGCTCAATACCCAACTCTTGCAGTGTTGCGGCGACAGAGTTCATTTCTTCCGATTGGCGCTTAGAATGCTTGATGAGACGGCTCATTGTTTTGCTCGCAAGTACCTTCCAGTCTATCTCTGGGAATGTAACTTGCAAAGATTCAAGCACCGTATCGGCAGCATCTAATTTGTGCGCCGCAACCAGACTTTCCAGCAAAATCGCTGAGAAGCCTTTCATAAAGACACTCCGCACCATTTTGACTGATGATGCATTGCCGATCTTATTGCCAATGGCCTTGACGTTCATACCATAGACGCTAAGGGTCGCCGCTAGCGTTTCTGCTTTTGTGCCGGCCAGCAACATCGGTACTTTATGACCGTGCGGCGGCACCAAATCCATCACCGCAGCCTCGACAAAATGGGCGCCGGTCGCTTCAATCGCCGCCGCCGCCTGCCGTTTGACCTCGGGTGAAGCTGAATTGATATCCATATAGATTTGGCCAACTATTAAGTGCGGCGCGACATTTTTCGCCGCAACCAAAATTTCTTTGGACGTAACAGCTGAGATGACAATATCGGCCTCTTTAACCGCTTGCTCAGCATCCTCAGCCGCGATCACCCCTTTACTGCCGGCTTTCTCCTTATGCGCCGACTCCTTGTCAGGATTATCGATAAGAATATCGTAAGTTGCCGTAACCTCAGCCCCCGCCTCCGCCAGACCATCGGTCAATAATCCAGCCGCTTCACCAAAACCGATAAAGGCAATATTTGTCATCTTACTTTGGTCTTTCATTCAGATATAAAGACGGTGCCTTCGTATAGTTTGCGGGCTGTGCGCAGAAAGCCGGAACGTTTGAGTTCTATCTCGCCATCTTTTTGCTCAACCTCGATATCGACTGCCAAAGCGCCGCTTGGATGTTCGATCACGAGCTCAGATCCGACCGCACTTAAATCACCAGCAATCTCAGCCGCCGGAGTGCCCGGTATCAAACACGCCGTCGCCACGGTCACCGCAGCAAACACACCGATTGTCGGGTGACAGCGGTGGGGTATAAAAGAACGCGTCGAGATAACCCCACCGCTTTTGGGAGCCGAAACCAGCGTCATTTTAGGTGCTGTTTTATCGGTAACATCGCCGAGATTCATCATCGGCCCGACCTGCAGACGAATGCTTTCAAGACGTGCCTTTAAATCTTCATTGGCTTCCAGTTGTTCAACCGTTTCCGCGCCAGAAAGGCCAAAATCTTCGGCCCGCATCACCACTACCGGCATGCCGCTATCAATGCAGGTCAGCTCTATTCCGTCTACCTCATCGACAATATTCCCGGTCGGCAGCAAAGCACCGCAGAGCGAGCCTGCGGTATCTATGAAATTAAGCGGCACCGGCGCAGCTGTTCCCGGCACTCCATCGATTTCGGCATCACCCTCGTAGCTCACCTCGCCATCCGGTGTCGGCACCGTGACAACCGCTTTGTCGCCGCTATTGACCATTAAGACCGTGACATCGGTAGTTGGAGAGCCGGCTTCTATCAAACCTTTTTCGATCGCAAACTGGCCAACGCCAGCAAGGATATTACCGCAGTTTTGGCCATAGCCAACTACCGGCTGATCGACGACGACCTGAGCAAACAAATAATCGATATCGACATTGGGTTCATCGGATTTACTGACAATGGCGACCTTACTGGTCAGCGGGTTGGCGCCGCCGAGACCATCGATTTGCCGGTCATCGGGCGAGCCCATAACCGACAGCAAGACCTGATCCCGCTCGGCCTCTTTTTCAGGCAGGTCTGACTTGAGAAAGTAAGCCCCTTTGGACGTGCCGCCTCGCATCATGGTGCAAGGAATTGATTTCTGCATTTTAACTAGCCTTCAAAGCCATATAGTCTCGCAGGATTATCGACGAGCAGTTTTTGCCGCTGGCTTTCATCCGGTGCAATCAACGCAATCAATTCTACCAGATCGCCATCGTTTGGCATATCTCCTTTGATATTGGGATGGGGGAAATCAGTGCCCCAAATAACCCTGTCCGGAGTCACCTCCATTAACTTTTGGGCAAAAGGCACAGCATCATGAAACGGCGCACCTGTAGCCGATATCCGTTCCGAGCCGCAGACTTTGACCCAACAATTTTCACCTTTCATGAATTCCAGCAGGGTTTGAAACGGTGCTTGTTCGACGCCTTCTGAAGCTACTGGGCGACCCATATGATCAATCACAATCGAAATATTCAACTCACTGAGCAGCGTTTTGTATTCAAGCAAGTCGGCAGCATCAAAATGCAAAACCAAGTGCCAACCAAGACCGCGGATAGCATCCACAGTCCGCCGTAGAAAATCGATATCCGGCGCACCACCCAGATGTTTAACAAAATTAAAGCGCACACCGCGGACCCCGCCTTCATGAAGCGCCAACAGTTCTTTTTCGCCGTAACTTTCATCGACATGAGCGACGCCGCGATACTTACCGTTGCTGTGCGCTATCGCATCCAACAGCGCTGTATTGTCGGGTCCGTGGCAACTCGCCTGAACAATAACGGCGCGTTCAAGCCCAAGAAAATCATGCAGTGCTTTCAAAGTCTGGCGCGAGGCGTCCGGCGGCGTATAGGAGCGTGATGGATGATAAGGAAAAACATCGCCCGGCCCAAAGATGTGGCAATGCGCATCACACGCTCCTGGCGGCAAAGTCAGCTGGGGCTTGTTCGGATTCGGATCTGGTGGTTGGCATGACTTATAAGGTCCTGCCTCATTGTCAGCCATTAGACTTTACGCGCCATGAATGCGATCTAAAAATTCGAGACTTCGTTGCCGCGCCAGCTTCGCCGCATCTTCGACATAGAAATTCGGTCTGGCGTCATTGGCAAAGCCGTGCCCGGCGTCATAAACATATGATTCAGCGTCCGGAATATTCTCTTTCACTCCGGCAATAATTTCAGGTGGCGAGTGCTGATCGGTTTCACCGAAGTGGAACAATGTCGCACAATTGGCGCCACCCGCCGCATTGTTCGCCAGCATCGTACCATAATATGAAATAGCGCCGGTTAGATCGAGAATACTCGCCATCCGCATGGCTGCACCACCACCCCAGCAAAATCCGACGACGGAAACGCCTTTTCCGCCATCAACCGTTGCCACGGCAGCACGAATGTCCGCTGCCACACCATCGGGATCAAATTGTTTCATCATCCCTTGGGCATTTTCCATATCGTCAAAAGCGATAACGCTATTCGGTTTTATCCGGTCATACATCGCCGGCAGGATCGTATCATAGCCGTCCGCCGCCCAGGACCGCGTCACCGATTTCAACTGATCGGTCATGCCAAAGATTTCCTGCAGAACGACCAAACCGCCTTTTACATCGCCATCTGGCGTCGCGCGAAAGGCATCAAAGGTGTGACCGTCTTCCGCCGATACTTTAATCATTTGCTCTGACATTTAATAATCTTCCCGAATTTGATTTAGCTTAATTTATTTGTTTCGATCATCACCAATAATGCCTTAAATGCAACTTAATCAGCAAAAGTGTGATCGCTGAATTGTTTCCTAAGCTCAGTCTTCAAGAGTTTTCCCGTAGCTGTGTGGGGTAGCTCATCGACAAAAGCGACTTCATTGGGTATCCACCAATCAGCCACCTTGCCGTCGAAGATATCCAGCACGCTCTCAGCCGTAACCTCAGCACCTTCAGCTTTGACGCAGATCAATAACGGCCGCTCATCCCATTTTGGATGGGCGATACCGATAACAGCGGCCTCGGCAATATCGGCGTGACCGACCGCAATGTTTTCGAGCTCGATTGAACTGATCCATTCACCACCGGATTTGATGACATCCTTAGAGCGGTCAACAATTTGCATGAAACCGCGCTCATCAATGGTGCAGACATCCCCGGTGCGGAACCAGCCATCTTTATCGAAACTGACCACCGTGGCTTCGTCGTCTTCAAAATAGTCATTGGTAATCCAGGGTCCCCGCACCAGAAGTTCGCCAAAATCCTTGCCGTTTTGCGGCAGTTCATTATCGTCATCATCGACAATTTTCATCTCGACGCCATAAACCGGGCGGCCTTGTTTGACCTTGTAAGACATTTTTTCTTCAGCGCTTAAATCTTTCATGTTGCGCTTGAGATAACCGATAGTGCCAATCGGGCTCATCTCGGTCATACCCCAGGCGTGGACACATTCACAATCGTAGTCGTTCTCAAAGGCATCGATAATTGACGGCGGCAAGGCCGCACCACCGACCACCATGCGCTCCAGATGAGGCAATTTGTTGCCGCTTTCCTGCAGATATTGCAGCAACAACAGCCACACTGTCGGCACGCCGGCGGTAAACGTAACTTCTTCGGTATCAAGCATTTCATAAACCGAAGCACCATCCATACCAACGCCGGGGAAGACCAATTTAGAACCAGCCATCGCGCAGGCGTAGGGTATGCCCCAGGCATTTACGTGGAACATCGGCACCACCGGCAAAATAGCGTCCTGGGCTGAAATGCCGAGACTATCTTTGGCGCAAGCTCCCCACGCATGTAGCACGGTGGAGCGGTGGCTAAACAGCACCCCTTTTGGATTACCGGTCGTGCCGGAGCTATAGCACAGTGACGATGCCGTATCTTCATCCAATTCAGGCCAGTCATAGTGGTCAGACTGGCCCTCGAGTAAATCCTCGTAGCATAAAATACCATCTAATTGGCAATCCAGCAGATGAGCCTGATCCGTCATTACAACGATTTTCGCCGAGCTGTCGATCTTATCCATGATGCCTTCCAAGACCGGCACAAAGCTGAGATCGATAAAAATAATTTTATCTTTCGCATGATTAATAATGTAGGCAATCTGATCACCAAAGAGACGGGGATTAATTGTGTGACAAACCGCGCCAATCCCGGAGACAGCAAAATAAAGTTCTAAATGCCGATAGCCATTCCAAGCCAGGGTGGCTATCCGGTCACCCGGCTCAACGCCCAATTCAATAAAGGCTTTCGCTAGTTTTTGGATGCGCTGATAGGCATCACTATAGGTATAGCGGTGAATGGGACCCTCAATACTGCGTGAGACTATTTCCGTATCGCCGTGAAATCTTGCCGCGTGCTGGATCAGCGAGGTGATCGTTAACGGCATATCCATCATTTTACCAAGCATGGTTTCACTCCCTTACTTTATTATTCACCGTGAAAGTGGTGTCCTCTTGGGTGTTCCTTATGGTGGGGAGCATTTTCATAGTGCTGGCGAATAAGGTCA
>CAJWIB010000164.1 GCA_913041095.1 uncultured Rhodospirillaceae bacterium
GGGCAAGGTTAGTTATAGAAGGTTGTGGTGATCAAAACCGCCGAATTTCTCTTTTTGTTTCGTGAAGATAGGAAAATCTGCTACAGCACGTCTATGGTAAAAATTTATACATGGATTTACTGAATGCGTGGTGATCTAAACGGTAATGCTTGATTGGGTGCCACCGCGAATGACAGGCGTTGAGCGGCGGATGCTGGAGCGGGAAAAAACGGAATCGGGCCGGGCGACCTCGGTGATACGCATGTGCCGGGCAGTTATTTCTCACCTCATACTCATGACGGCGGCGAAGAATTTATCGTCTTGGATTGTGTATTACGTGCGCAACCCGCCGGGCTCTCAGCACAAACCGTTCAGCGCAGATGACTGCACGATCCTGGTGAAACTTTGGCAGATGGAACCGGAGGATGATAATACGAACAGGATTGATACGAATTTTACCGATTGGCTGCCGGGCCAGGTTGAAGGCTTAATGGTGTTATCGCTTTATGAACGCGATCCTGAACACGTGGTGCTGGTGCACTGGCAGCTGGGCACAACATTTCAGCATTATGTCCATCCGGGCGGTGAATAAATCTTTGTGCTCGAAGGCACTTTGAAAAAGAGCAAGGGCAATACCCGTAAGGTACTTGGCTACGCAGTTCGCCCTATAACGAACACACGCCGTTCAGCTCTGAAGGTTGCCTAATTTGGGTCAAGATCGGCCATCTCGCCGTGCAGGATAATTTTGACACCTAAATTCCCCTCAATCGACGGTCGCTTGCTCCGCAAGTTTGGCTACGCCGCATAAGCAGCGACCCGCAGTCGCGGGCGTTTGGTATTGATAATAATTGGAACATCAGTGCCACACACAACCTCCTCCCTCCTGGCGGGGGAGGGTTGGGGTGAGGAGTGTTACCCTCTGAGATTACCGCCGGTATGTTTGACGACATTGGCGACGATTTTATCCGATACAGCTTCAATCTCGGCATCGGTTAATGTGGCTTCGGTTGGTTGAAGTGTCACGGTTAGACCAACCGACATTTGATGTGTATCCAAGTTACCACCGGTGAAAACATCAAAAACCGCCACATTACTGATCAGTTTTTTGTCAGCCGAGGAAGCCGCGCGCACTAGGTTTTCGGCGCTGACTTTATCTTCAACGATAAAGGCAAAGTCGCGCTCAACTGCCTGTAGCTCGTGCAAATCTAGTTTTGAACGCGCGGTGCCTTTGCCCGCTTTCGGCAAAGGAGCGTTGTCAAGATAAATTTCAAAGCCGACAATCGGCCCATCAACATCCATTGTTTTCGAAATAGTCGGATGTATTTCTCCAAAGTGTGCCAGCACGGATTTTGGGCCCAACTGTACCGTGCCAGAACGGCCCGGATGATACCAGGAAGGCCCGCCTTGCTGAACTTGAGCATTGACTACCGAACCACCGATTTGCTCAAGTGCCACCAAAACATCAGCTTTGACGTCAAAGACGTCAACGTCACGAGCACCTCCCGCCCAGCTGCGAGGCATGGCACTGCCGACACGCAGACCAGCGGTAACGATAGCTTCATCTTCCGGGTTTTCTCCGGTGTATTGCGGGCCGACTTCGAACAGGGCGACATCGCTGATACCGCGGTCAGCATTACGTCCCGCCGCCGCGATTAAATTCGGCAAAATCGATGGCCGCATAATAGCAAGATCGGTACTGATCGGATTGACCAGATGAATACTTTCCGGCACGCCGCCGAATAAATCCGCTTGATCTGCCGGTAAAAATGAAAATGTCACAGCTTCGGTCATGCCGCGGGTTGCCAGCGTGCGCCGGACGCGGGAGCGGCGATCCTGGATCATATTTATGGCGCCGTGAGGGAGCACCGTTTCACGCTCTAGCGGCACAATCGGGATTTCATCAAAGCCGTTAATACGCAGCACTTCTTCAACCAGATCAGCCTCACCAGCAACATCATAACGCCACGACGGTGTGATTATATTCCAACCACCATCGGCTTTGGTGACTTCAAAGCCGAGGCTTTCGAGAATTTTCCGGATGCGCTCGGGAGTTACCTCAACGCCGCCTAATTGTTCAACACGGGTATCACGGAGGAAATAGTTACGCCGCCAGTCGGGCTCGCTGCCGGCGATGATAATCTCGCTGGCTTCTCCCCCGCAGAGATCGAGAATTAATTGAGATGCGATTTCGGTGCCGTCTATGAGGAAAGCCGGATCGACACCGCGTTCAAAGCGGAAGCGGGCATCCGATTGCAGATTTAATTTGCGGCCCGTCATGGCAGTACGGACCGGATTAAAATAAGCCGCTTCCAGCATGACATTGATGGTAGGTTCAGAAACGCCTGTGCGCTCACCGCCCATCACACCGGCGAGGGCTTCGGCATCCTGGTCATCGGCAATGACAGTCATTTCGCCATCAAGTTCGTATTCCTTGCCGTCGAGGGCGAGCATTTTTTCACCGTCATTGGCCATCCGCACATGAATGTTGCCTTTGATTTTATCAGCATCAAAAACATGCAAGGGCCGATTGAAGGCGATGGTCGAATAGTTGGTGATATCGACTAATGCTGAAATCGGCCGCAGTCCAATCGCCAGTAATTTGTCTTTGAGCCATTGCGGGCTCTCGCCGTTATTGACGCCTTTGAAATAGCGGCCAACAAACATCGGGCAGGCGTCTTTGTGATCATCATCGAAATCAAGACTGACAGTGACCGGGCTCTTAATGCTGCCTTTGACCGCCGGTACAACCAAAGGCTTCAAGGTGCCGACACCAGCGGCGGCAAGATCGCGGGCAACACCAAAGATGCCAAGGCAATCCCCCCGGTTTGGCGTGATTGCAATGTCAATCACCGAATCCGTCATACCCAAAGCTTCGGCAGCAGGAGACCCAACTTCGGCGTCTTCGGCAACTTCGATAATGCTTTCATGGTCATCGGAGAAACCAATTTCACGCTCAGATAACATCATGCCGTTTGACATCACACCTCGAATTTTGGTGGTCTTCAGGGTGACATCAATGCCCGGAATATAAGAGCCGTTACCGGCAAAGACACCTTTGATCCCGGTCCGCGCATTTGGAGCTCCACAAACAACTTCGAGGATTTCTCTGCCATTATCGACCTGCAATACTTGCAAGCGGTCAGCATCCGGATGCTGTTTTGCTTCGAGGACATGGCCAACAACGAACTCTTTCAATAGTTTGGCACGGTCTTCAACGTTCTCAACCTCAAGCCCAACCATGGTGAGCCAATGCAGAATCTCATCAAGCTCTTTATCGGTATTGAGATATTCTTTAAGCCAGTTCAGGGTAAACTTCATAGCCCAGCCCTCCCAACAAGCGAGGGAATATCGAGGGGCTGGAAACCATAATGTTTCAACCAGCGCATATCGGTATCATAAAAGGTACGCAAATCCGGGATGCCGTATTTTAACATCGCCATGCGTTCGATGCCCATGCCAAAGGCAAAGCCCTGATATTTGGCCGAATCAATACCGCAGTTTTCGAGCACGTTGGGATTAACCATACCGGAGCCCAAAATTTCCAACCAATCATCGAAATTACCAATTTTCAGCGTGCCGCCTTCAAAAGAGCAGCCGATATCTACTTCGGCAGAGGGTTCGGTAAACGGGAAATAAGAGGGACGGAAGCGTACCGGCAGCTCATCGACGCCAAAAAACGCCCGGCACATTTCTATCAGGCAGCCTTTGAGATGGCCCATATGGGTCACCTCATCGATCACCAGGCCTTCGATCTGATGAAACATCGGTGAATGGGTGGCGTCATGGTCGCAGCGATAAGTCCGGCCCGGCACGATGATACGGATCGGTAGTTCTTGAGTTTGCATCGTGCGAATTTGCACCGGCGAGGTATGGGTCCGGAGCACCATGCGCTCGCCTGCTTTTTCGGCATTGACATAAAACGTGTCATGCTCCTGGCGGGCGGGATGGTCAATCGGAATGTTGAGGGCGGTGAAATTATACCAGTCTTCTTCAATATCCGGTCCTTCAGCAACGACAAAGCCCATCTCACCGAAAATGGAAATTAACTCGTCAATGGTCTGGCTGATCGGGTGGATCGTGCCGTGGCTTTCGGGCCGTGTCGGCAGGGTGATGTCTATTTTCTCTTCAGCCAAGCGTACATCCAACCCGGCGTTCTCAAGCTCAAACTTGCGAGCATCAATCAGATCGGCGATTTCTTGCTTGAGAACATTAAGCTGTTGGCCGGCGGCTTTACGCTCATTCGGCTCCATTTGGCCAAGGTCTTTCATCAGCACTGTGATATGACCTTTTTTACCCAGTGCCGATACTCGGACTTGTTCCAGTGCCTGCACATCGGCAGCAGCTTCAACCATGCCGGCGAGTTCTGATTTTAAAGCGTCCAAATTATTCATCGATCAACCAACTTGAAAAAAAACCATTATAGTATATTTAGCAGCAAAAGGGGGCGGCCTTTTGGGCTGCCCCCTTTTTCAGTCTGCGTTCACTAAATCTTTAAGCAGCTTTGTCAAGGGCGGCCTGAGCCTGTTCAACTAAGCTTCTAAACGAGTCCGGTTCATGAATAGCGATATCGGATAGCACTTTGCGATCAAGTTCGATACCGGCTTGTTTGAGGCCGTTCATGAACTGCGAATAATTCAAGCCATGCAGCCGGGCACCAGCATTGATGCGCTGAATCCACAATGCACGGAAACTCCGTTTCTTGGCTCGGCGATCGCGATAGGCATATTGCAACCCTTTTTCGACCCGTTGCTTGGAAATCCGGAAATTGTTTTTGTTGCGGCCACGATAACCTTTGGCTTGAGCAACGACTTTTTTGCTCCGCGCGCGGCTGGCGACTTTACCTTGTGCTCGAGACATCTCTATTTTCCCCGATTATATGGCATGAACGATTTGATCTTTCTGGCATCGGCATCAGCCATGATCATAGTGCCACGTGTTTTCCGCTTCATCTTTTGCGAACGGCGGCGGAGGAAATGCTGTTTATTAGCTGGATTGCCCCGGACCTTGCCGGTAGCGGTGGTGCGAAAACGCTTTTTGGCACTCGACTTAGTTTTCAATTTTGGCATTTCTTTTTCCTTTTTTTGCGTCCTGATTTAATTCAATCAGGCTTTCTCTTTAAAGCGGCTAGGTATGCCTGGAAATCTGATCTCCACCAGACCGCTCAATGAAGCGCGGGTTATAGCGATCTAACGACGGCAATGCAAGTGTTTCTGGGCAATTATTAAGCACTCTCGCGCGTCCTAAAAGTTTCATATCTTCGAGAGATTTCACATGCTAAAAAGATATTTAAATGACCTCTAAACTCGAACATCCACTCAAAAATTACGTTCTGGTTACCGGTGCCTATTGGGTGTTTACGCTGACCGATGGCGCGCTGCGTATGTTGGTGCTGCTGCATTTTTTCAGCCTTGGTTATGAAGCGTTTCAAATTGCCTTGTTATTTGTGCTCTATGAGTTGGCTGGTGTCGTCACCAATCTGATCGGCGGCTGGATCGGCAGCCGGTTAGGCCTCAAAGTCACGCTTTATGTTGGGCTGGGTCTACAAGTGATTGTATTGTCGGCCTTGGCTAAATTTGATACTGCTTGGCCGGTTTGGCAGGCGGTCGCTTTTGTTATGGGTTTGCAGGCGCTTTCAGGCGTTGCCAAGGATCTCACCAAAATGAGTGCCAAAAGTGCGGTCAAGCTCGTTGTCGCCGAGGATGAAGACGCCACCCTTTTCAAATGGGTTGCTATTCTCACTGGGTCAAAGAACACCCTCAAAGGCGTTGGTTTTTTCCTAGGCGGTGCTTTACTCACTTGGCTCGGCTATGAGGTAGCACTTTATGGCATGGCTGTGGCTGTGGCACTCTCGTTTGTTGCTGTTTTGCTCCTGATGACCGGTGATCTCGGTAAGGCCAAGGAAAAAGTAAAATTCTCAGTTATTTTAACCAAGTCGCCAGCGATCAATATTCTGTCCGGCGCCAGGTTCTTTCTCTTTGGCGCCCGGGATATCTGGTTCGTCGTCGGCCTGCCGTTGTTTCTGGCGAGCCAGCTCAATTGGAACATGTGAAGGGAATTCCTGGACCATGGCAAATGACCACAAATTGCAGTTATCTTTTAATTTTTAAGCGTCCGCACCGGGGAAACTTGAAGCGGCAACGGTGATTACCGTGTTGGCAGGTACGTTGATTTTTTCTGGCAATCCGGAAAATGCCCAAGCACCATGCAGTTCAAATTAGCTGAGAGAATATAATCCGGAAACCTACCGGAAAAACTGCATGTCTCTTCCTAAAGCGACAACGACCAGAATTGGCGTGCTACGCGAGATTCAACAACTTCGAATTCAGAATTTGAAGAGGCAACAAAGGGAAAGCCAGCGTCTCACAGTAGTCTCGCGTCAAAACATAATAAGTAACTTTACTCAGAGGTTCAGACTGCGAAAAGATAAGCTAACAAAGTTGCATAATCAGCAATCATCAACTGTCGCAGTAACAATTTTTAAATTATCGACAA
>CAJWIB010000165.1 GCA_913041095.1 uncultured Rhodospirillaceae bacterium
GAGAACTAGAAAAGAAACTCCATATGTCCGCTTTTGGCTATTAGCGGACACTAGGCGGCGTCAAATTAATGTCTGCTTTACCCCCGAAAGCGGACATCCAATAAAGCACCCTCAAATATTTTTATATATATTTTTCGCCCACCCATCCTTAAAAACCTAATCAGAGATTGAGTAAAACTCCATGTAAGGTCGAGATATAGGGTGGTGTTTTGATATTAAAGGGGTGGGGGGTCGGGCGATGAAATAAGGAAAAAAATGAGCTGTTTTAGTGCCATTTAGTAGCTTATGCGGAAAATAACATAAAACCCGAATTTAGCGGTAAAAGCGCTCTAAGCGAGAATAATTTTGTAGGTATGTTTGTAGGTAAAAATACAATAAATATTTAACCTATTGATAATAATAGATAAAACATGGTAAATGGCGGAGAGGGTGGGATTCGAACCCACGAGACGCTTGCACGCCTGCCAGTTTTCAAGACTGGTGCCTTCAACCGCTCGGCCACCTCTCCGTAGTACCTAAGTCATTGTTCTATAATGCAAACTTAACCTGAACACAATTTCCTTTTTGCAGTAGAAATCACTTTGGTCACATGATCTTAGGTGGCAAGTGACTATCAGTTCACATCTTGTTCTGCAACACTTAGCCTCGTTGACAAGTTTTACGCTTTCATCGAAAATCACGGCGATCCGCTCATCTAAACACCAAAAAATCCAAGTAGCATTTTTTTGCTTTTCCTGATCAAGCCTATCAACTTGGCCTAGACGGCAACCCGTGGGAAATTAAGTTCCCCTATGAGAATTGGTTTGAGTACCCGTGAAAGATCAGGGTTATGAAACACCAACTAAACTAAGAGACTTCTGAAAAATTTATCGAGATTGGAGTATAAGCCCCCCCCAATTACAAGACCCAGTTCCAGACTATGAATGGGTAAAGATGATGGAAGGTAGAGGCCACACATGTAGATGCTTATCATTTACTTGAACAACCTGATAATGGCCCCGACTTTGAAATCGATGGACAGGTTGCCGGTGGTTTAAAAGTTTACGATGGACCAATGCAAGGTAACAATTATATTAGCACCCATGTGGAAGACGATATCAGTGTATCTTTACTCCAGCATCGGCTAATTCAGTTGGGAAAGAATATTAAAGTTGAACTGGCAAAAGGATAGAAATTGTTCATTGGTCAATTCAGGTTTTACCGGGTTGTAGAACATGACTAACCTCCCATGAATATTGGTAGGGAAATCAGTTTATCGAATATTCCTCGAACCTGAGATTGAATCTTCGAAAGCTTATTGTTCTGGCAGGTTAGGCGCGTTTAACCCATATGATTGGCGCCGCCCAAAGCAGCCTGACGCCCTCGATCGCCGGCGCGTTATAGGAAATAAGTGTAAAGGTATTTTGATCCGGTCCGGAAATCAATTTCTTGACAAAACCTTCTCCTTGATCGGTCTTCACCACGCAATCCCGGTTCAGGCATTGCTGAATATCGAAGCCGCGCCGTCTTGAACATAATAAGTAGTCCCCCGGACGATAGACTGGCAGCATCGATTCACCTTTAACTTCGATCGCAATCGGGTCGGCGTCATCAAGAGAAAAGTCAACTTCTTCATAGCCAGCACCCAACGGATTGCCATCAATGGGAATAAAACTCTCCCCTGCCGCAACACGGCCAACAACCGGAATATGTATAACTGCCGGGCCGACATCAAACCGTAACCAACTTTCGGTGACACCCAGACAATCAGCCAGACGCAGCATCGTGTCCCCACGAGGCTGATCGACTTTGCCTTGTAGATATTTATAGACTTTTTGTTCGTTGATTTCAGCCCGACGGGCGAGTTCACGCTGAGACCAACCTTTCCAACTCAAGGCTCTCCACAAGCGCTTCGACCAATGTTCCATTCTTATTACCTTTAAATTCTAGCTGGTCATTGGGAATGTATATTTCTTCTAATTAAGCATATTTTATAGGTGTTAAAGGGCTAATCATCAATCGATCATACAAGGGAGATTATAATTGACCGCTTATCTGCGCAAAATTGGCATAGCAAATGATCCCGATACAGTAGAACTTGATGCAGAAATTATTGCTGACGCTAGATTTGAGATAAATCAACCAATTCATATCTGCTAGATCGGGTCCCAATTAAAAGCACGCGCTTGATGCGCCCTGACCCAAACGGGTTTACCGACCCTCGGCTTGACCGATTTTGCATTACATCAAGTTCACTCTGCCAAACTCTCTAACTCCTTATAATCCATATAGTCCTATATCGCGGGAACAGTTATGGACTTCTGATACGTTCTACCTTGTTTCATCAACGCCCAGATAATACGGCCGTTCTTATTGGCCAACGCCACGGCGGCAACTTTGGCCGGTTGGCAGGCGATCATATCATCAAGCCAGGGCATATTGATGTGCCTCGCCGTTTAGCCTGACGGATTATTGATATGGCCTTAACAATCAGTTGCCAGCGCAGATACTGGTCTCCCTGTTTAATATTTTACCGAGACCTAATCCTCATCTGGTTTTCTAAACGTAATCGTAACCGGATCACCGTCTTTAATATTGAGGGTGCTTCTCAAACTTTCACCTGACATTATTTCGACTATATTTTCTTTATGAATATTCACTTCCTCATCAGGAACTACAACGGCGCAATCATGTCCTTCAATTTGGACAGGTAATACCGTGGCAGCGCAGGACTGCAGATCCGTGGGCTGCAGTTCCACTCCTTTTTTATATTTAAGTTCATGTACCAATTTTAAATCTTCGGTGATAACCTCCAGGTTTAAAGTTCCTGGAAACGGCTCGAACCCAAGTTTTTCAGAACATTGCCTCATCACCCAGTCCAATTGAGTGAAGAATGTGGCTTGCTGTTCACCGGTAACAACCTTGCCCGTCAGTTTCATAATATTCATTCTATCCTGAGCATATCCTCGCTAAATTCAACCACTTCGACTTCATATCCACCAGCCAAACCACCGAACCAGATCGCCTCGTTCATGCCGGTCGCCTTGCGTTTGATGATGAGTTCCAGCCGTGGTTTTTTTGTGACTTGCGCTCTCCGGGCATCCAAGTAAGCTAAAATCAATTTCCAGACCTGGCAAGAGGCACCCGGCGGTGCGTCCACGTAAGTTTCGGTAAAAGATTAAGTTGCCCCCCAACCAAGAGTGAGATCCCCGGCTTTTTGCTGGGTAATAGTGATCGCATTTTCCCGACAATAGAGATCACACAAATAACAAATCTGACAGTCATCTGGATAGACAATCTGCGCGGTGTTGGTTTTGGTGTCCATGCGAATGACATCGGTCGGACAGATGAGCACGCAAAGTTGGCAGCCATTGCAGTTTTCTATTTTTTCAATCGCCATGTCTCGCCCTACTCCGCAGCCTGTTGGATACGATAATCAAGTTCGCCGGGAAAGCGTGCTGGATAGCGTTCTTCATACGGCACCCTCGCATCAGGTCGCCACTCATCCGGGATCGGGTGCTTGACGAGTTTCATGCCTTCCGCGCCTGACTTAATCTTAATCCAGGCCAGCCAGTCATCATCGTTGCGCGCCGGAAAATCTTCTCGGTAATGGGTGCCACGGCTTTCGGTCCGAAAAAGCGAAGCGCGTAATTTCATCTCGGCATTGAGCAGCATGTTGATGGTTTCATGAACCGACCGCAACTCATGCGGATTACTGGCAATCATCTTCGGCGCCAAATGATCACGCATAAATTCGATATTGGTCAGCGCTGCTTCCAGCCGGCTCTGTTCTTTGACATACAACACGTAATAAGGAATCACGGCGTTCTGCATGATCTGCGTCACCCAAGCAGGCGTGATAACGGTCTTGCGTTCTAACGGCTCAAACATGGTTTCGTGAATCGACTTGGTTTTCAATTTAGAAATCGGCACCAGTTCAGCTGTAGCAGCAAACTCGCTCGCCTCTTCACCGGCGCAAGCCCCTTGCACAGAAGAACCACAGAAAGAAAATCCAATCCCGGCATAGAGCGTACCGCAAAGCATGGAGCCGAGACCATCACCCGCTGCATATAGTCCAGGCACATTTGAAGCGCAGGTATTATTTTGTGAGAAAATACCTTCGGCTTTATGAACCGCCAGACCCGCCGAAGAGCCACCGACCATTTTGCGTTTCTTAAATTGCATATCGGGTGGTGGTGGGGCCTGCGTGCCATCCGGCAAGGCTCCAAAAGCATAAGGCGGCGGCCCGGCCATGGGCGGCAGTTCACCCTGATGGACCCTAATTTCTTTGTCGATGTTTAATGCTCGTGCGCCATGTTTAGGCTGCCCGGTCATGAATATGCCGTGCGACGTCATATCAAATTGCTTGCGTCCGGCAGCCGGGTTTGCTGCCGGCGTGCCGTGAGCATCGATCCATTCCTTGCCGGTAATCTCAGCGCCAGCCCGATAAGCCATCGCATCGCCATCATGGGTAAGCGAGCGGATCGGAAAGCCGACCGGCTTAAAGCCGCCCGCACCGGCGCACATAATTGTTGCCTTGGCGGTGATCGTTACCGGCTTGCCATCATCCAGCGCAAAACCGACAGCGCCAATAACGCGCCCCTCGACTTGAAGCAAGGTCGTCATCATGACGCGTTCAAGCACGTTAGTTTTACTGCGGATGACATGTTTTCGAAGCATTATCCCGAATTTCGGATCATCCAGCACCCCCCAGTCTTTGAGATCCTGGAATCGCTCTTTCGAGTGATCCATCATTTTTTCTAACCAGGCACGATTGTTGAGATACTCGCCATTGAAGCTGACCGTATCGATCCAATCCTGGCGCTGGTGGCCGAGTTCTTCATCAAAAACACAAAAAGTATCGGCGAAAGGAGTTGCGCCAGAGTTACCCGGTGAGCCTTTGTCGACCAGCGTTACCTCAAAACCCTTTTGCCGCGCTGTAACAGCGGCAAAAATGCCGGCAATGCCACCGCCGATAATAAGGATATCGGTTTCGATTTCGCTTGGTATCTTTTTCGCCATGCAAATTACCCTTCCCCAAGATATCAGCCTCAACATAAGAAATGTGACGAGCGTTACCTTGACGAAGGTCAATTGCGTGATGCTTTGACCGAATATGCGATGCCAGAAAGGTGCTAATTAATACCTATGATCCTGTCACTTCAACGGCAACAGCCATTCCAGTATCTCCAGCAGCACAGCCAGTAAACACGCCTTTACCGCCACCCCGGATGGTTAATTCTTCAATCAACTCAATGATGCCACGGGTACCCATAGCCGCCTGGGTATGACCCCAAACCAGCGTGCAGCCGTAATTGTTCATCTTATTGACATCCCAGCCAGTTTCTTTGGCAAAATAACAATCATTTACGGCGAAAGGATTATGCGTTTTTATCGCATCAACATCATCGAGCTTCCAGCCTGCCATGTTGATAGCATTTTGCGAGGCCGGAACTGGCGCCTCGGGCATATAGCCGAGCTCTGCCCGTGCTTGGCCAAATCCTTTGATTTGAATTTCGATGTTTTTATCGCGGCTCATTTCCTTGGCCCGATCCGGCGTTGTTACGACCATGCAAGCACTGCCATCCGCCGGGTGTGTTTGACCTCCAAAGGTAACGGTACCACCTTCAAGCACCGGCTTTAAACTATTCAATTTTTCCCGGTTGGGCGGATAAACGCCTTCATCGCCCTCAAGCGTGCCCACAGTTTTTTTGTAATTGCCGGATGGAACATCAAAGGGCAAAGTCATAAAGCGCTTCAAGAATGCCGAATCATCCGCCACCGCATCCTGATATTGCTCGCCGCGCCGCGCCGCGACGTCATGCTGCTCATCCATGGAAATGCCGTGACGGGCAGCAACATTCTCAGCCGTTTGCAGCATCGAGTGATGGCCGAAAGGATCGTCACCCATATTATCAAGCAATTGATTTTCATGCTTGCCGGTACCGCCAATGCCGGATGGCTCCGGATAATATAGCTGTGGTCCATTCGATGTGCGATCACAAGTGGCGACCAAAGCAAGACCCGACATACCGCCTTCAATTTCCATTGTCGCATTCTCGACACAACGAACACCAGTGGCACAGACTTGATTGATGAGCGGCCCACCGACTTCAAGCGCCCCGATCATATTGGTGAACCACGGCAAACCGTTAAACGACTGGCGCTGATTAATGGTCAGGCCGAGGACACCATAATCAAAAGATGTTGGCTCAATATCGCGCTTTTTCAGTTCATCTTTAGCAACATGTGCAGCGAATTCGATGGCATGCAAATGCTGAAAAGAGCCCTGCCATTTTACGTTCGGCGTACTCCAATACGCTCCGTATGGGATTTGCGCAGTTATCGGCATAATCTAATTTCCCTCTTATGAGTTTATTTTTTTTGCATAACGCTTATTTAGCGGCCATTCGAATGGCGCCATCGAGGCGGATTGTTTCACCATTCAAATAGCGATTTTCGAATATATGCAACGCAAGTGCGG
>CAJWIB010000166.1 GCA_913041095.1 uncultured Rhodospirillaceae bacterium
TCTATCACAACCAATTTCGGACCGGATATTATTGCCTATAGCGATTCAAAAGGTTTGTTTGGCGGAGTATCGCTTGAAGGCTCGGCGATGGTGCGGCGCAACGATCTGAACTTAGAATATTACGGCGGTGAAGTTGAACCGCGCGCCATTCTCATCGATTTTACCCATCGGAATCCGCAAGCCGATGAGCTGCGACGCAGTCTAGGATTTCAATAGTAATCATCAAAGCTTGGCCTGCATACTTTTTTTTGGCACATAAGGAATAAATTTCGCCAAAATTATTCCTAACTTAATTTTTAAATTGGTCAGCGTCGCAATGAGCCCATCAAATACACCTGTCAACAGCGAAAATACGACAGCAAACGACAGCGCACCCCGCGATTTTATTCGCGATATCGTTTATGATGATTTAGGCGCGGGACGTTATCCCCTAGTTGTTACCCGCTTTCCACCGGAGCCCAACGGCTATCTGCATATCGGTCACGCTAAATCAATCTGCTTGAATTTCGGTATCGCCGAGGACTTTAGCGGTCGGTGCCATCTGCGCTTTGACGACACTAATCCAACCAAGGAAGAACAAGAATACATCGACGCAATTCAAGAAGATGTGCGCTGGCTCGGGTTCGATTGGGGTGAGCACCTTTATTATACGTCTGATTATTTCGAACAGCTGTATGATTGGGCAGAGCATTTGATCAATCAAGGGCTCGCTTATGTCGATGACCTCACCGCGGATGAAATTCGTGAGCACCGTGGAACTTTGACGGAGCCCGGCACCAATAGCCCGTACCGCGACCGCACGGTCGACGAAAATCTTGATTTATTCCGCCGTATGCGAGCTGGCGAATTCGAGAATGGCGCAAAAGTTTTGCGAGCCAAAATCGATATGGCATCCGGCAATATTAATTTGCGTGATCCGGTGATTTATCGCATCATGCATGCCGAGCACCCGCGTACGGGATCAGCTTGGTGTATCTATCCCAATTACGATTTCGCCCATGGCCAATCAGATGCAATCGAAAACATCACCCATTCGATTTGCACCTTGGAGTTTGAAGACCATCGCCCGCTTTATGATTGGCTGATTGAAAATCTGCCGGTGCCTTCAGAGCCTCATCAATATGAATTTGCCCGGCTCAACCTGACCTACACAGTTTTATCAAAGCGCCACCTCATGCAATTGGTCAGCAACGAGCAGGTTGAAGGCTGGGATGATCCTCGCATGCCAACCATCAGCGGTTATCGCCGGCGTGGCTACCCCGCTGCCGCCATCCGGGATTTTGCCAGTCGGATCGGTGTATCGAAAGCAAATGCGACGGTCGAAGTTCAATCCCTCGAAGCCTGCGTACGGGAAAATTTAAACGAAAATGCTGAGCGGCGAATGGCGGTGCTCAAGCCGTTGAAAGTGATGATCAAAAATTACCCTGAAGATCAAACCGAAGAGCTGGACGCGCTCAACAATCCCAATGATGAAACTGCAGGCTCCCGCAAAGTGCCGTTCTCAAGAGAGTTCTATATTGAACGGGATGACTTTATGGAAGACCCGCCGAAAAAGTTTTTCCGTCTGGCGCCCGGTCGGGAAGTCCGCCTGCGCTATGCTTATTTTGTCACCTGCACCGAAGTAATCAAAGATGACAATAGTCAGGTAACCGAGCTGCGCTGCACCTATGATCCGGCAACCAAGGGCGGCAATGCGCCAGATGGCCGCAAGGTTAAAGCAACGCTCCATTGGGTTTCTGCTGAGCACGCGATAGACGCCCAAATTCGCGAATATGAGCATTTGTTTACGGCTGAAATTCCGGGTGCAGATGGTGAATTCCTGAATGATATCAACCCAGACTCATTAACGATAGTGGAGAACTGCAAACTTGAACCCGCTTTGCAAGATGCAAGCGAAGGTGAAACCGTGCAATTTGAGCGCGTCGGCTATTTCTGTTTAGATAAAGATACGTCAACTGAGAAAATGATCTTTAACAAAACCATCGGCCTCAGAGATACCTGGGCAAAAACTCAAGCAAAGAGTTAAATTAGGGGAGAATTAAAATGGCGAAGAAAATCGAACACCTGCAATGGCCGGATGCGCCGGATATGTGGATGCCATATGCGCCGGCAATTAAAGTCACCAGCGGCTCGACCATCTATTGCGCCGGCGTCACGGCAGCACCGGTTTATCATCATCATCCCCACCGTCCGGAAGAATTTGATGACATGCCTAATGACATGGAAGGCCAGGCTCGCGCCGTGATGGAAAACCTTAGAAGAGGATTGGAGGCAGCCGGCGCTACATTTGCGGACGTCATTGTATGTGACCGATTTCTAACCGATATGGAACAGCAGGACGATTTGAACAAAGTATGGAATGAATATTTTACCGACCACAGCCCGGCTTCAACAACGGTTCAAATTGTGCGTCTTGCCACTGATCCCCGCTGCCTGTTGGAGGTCAACGCAATCGCGGTTATCGACTAGTCTTCAGGTGCTTGTTTTCGCATCAGTAACTTGGTGCCGCCAAAATGATGGAAGGCGAGATAGACGCCAGCGACAACGAGCGCAGTATTGGCAATGAAGGGCATCTTCAGCAAGATCAACAGAGCGAGCAGGAACCGCAATAATATTTCCATTATTGAAAGGCCGAACTTATCCTGCCGACTGAGAGCACTGGCCACCAAATAAAGAACGATGGCCATCTTAAACAGCAGCCAGCTTAAAGCCGCCATGTGGATGGTTCCATCATAACCTGGCAAGTAGTTTTTCTCTGTGCTCACACCGCCGTCCAAAGACTGCATGATCTGAGCCTGCTCGATCAATAGTATCTCAGGGTAAAAGGCAAAGACGAACGGAATGGTAAACATAACAATGCCAGCCCGGACTGCGGCGAAACCTGTCGCCAGCGGATCCGCCTTAGAGATGGTTGACGCCGCAAACGCGGCGATTGCCACCGGCGGGGTAATGGCCGAAGCAACCGCAAAATAAAACACAAACATGTGGGCGGTGAAAAAGGATGTTCCTAGAGCAGCCAGCAATGGGCCGATAATCAAAATAACGTTCACATAAGCCGGTAAGGTAGGCATGCCCATACCGAGCAAGATCGTCGCAAACATTGTCACGACGAGGGCCAGCATCAGGTAAAGGGATCCGCCAATGGTAAATTCGTTGCCGAAAAATGAAAACGTCGAAACAGACCTGAGCCAATTCAACACATCGATTGTCAAGATACCGGTGAAGTTGGTGAAGCTAATACAGACATCAATGACCGAAACGGCAACCAACAACAAGAACAACTCACCAATAATAATGCCAGCATCGGCTAAGGCACGGATAACTTTACTTGGTGCTTGTCGAATTTCAGGATCAAGGAACAGTAAGATTACCAACACAAAGACCGCCCAAAAACCGGCTGAGTCCGGATCGCCTGCGGCGTTCTGGTAGACCTGAAGCAGCCACGGTAAAGGATCGCCAGATGCTTTGTCATAACCAAACAAAAACGCTGAAAAACCAGTACCAACGTTGTCCTTGGTACTTAAAAGCAAAATCAAAATAACCAGAATAGGTCCGGCAATCATCAGCAGGTTCTTTTTGTCTTCCCGCGTCAACTTTTGTTCTTCGGTCAACACACGGACGGCTTCGATTTTCATCCGGCGAGATTCAAAAACAACCATCAGGAACAGGCTAAAGAAATAGGCGAGCGCCGGAATAAAAGCGGCAACGATAACTTCTGAATAGGGCACGGATGAAAGCGCCGCCAAGACGAAAGCCGCAATCCCCATCACCGGCGGCATAATCTGGCCACCACTTGAAGCCGCGGCTTCGACGCCACCGGCAAAAGTCGGTTTAAAGCCCGTTTTCATCATTATTGGAATGGTGAGCGTACCTGTACCGAGCACATTGACCACTGGCCCGCCTGAAATGGTGCCAAAAGTCGCCGAACCAACAATGGCGGCATGGGCCGGACCACCTCGCAATTTGCGGGTAATCACCACGGCCATTTTGATCAAGGAGCGACCACCGGCAGAGGCGCCAAACAATGATCCTAGCACAACGTACGGGAACACAACGTTCACAGTAATATTGAGGAACTGGCCAAGAATGCCATTCGATTCAAGAATAATAGAATTTCTCGCACCTACAACACCGGCGGAAACATTCCGCACCCCATCAACCACTGTGCCGATTGATGTGGTCAGATACCTGTTGTCGGTCCAATCAAAGTACCAGGCGGCGGATGAAATCAAAGTATAGAGCGCGATGGCGATTGCCACTGCGACAATCGGGAAGCCCCAAACCTTAATAATATAGATAAAAAAGACAGCAATAGTTAAAACCAAAAACGGCAAAATCCATGCGCCAAGATTACTCACACAGTCGGGAAAATCTTCATCAGGCGGAGTGCCGAATATTGCCTCATATTCCGCTGCGCGGGCCAAGTTTTCCGCCATAAAACGTGCTCGATCACCATTGAGAGTATCGATCAGGCAAACTTGCTCATTTTCGATTAAGTAAACGATGGCAACACCAATAATGATGCTGAGCATCAGAAGATCGAGGGCGACGCCAGCAGCATATTTTCCATTCCCCTGCGGTTTCCAATCCCTGGCAAAGGACGATGTTAAAAGACCAATGATCATCATAAAGGCGAAGGCGAGCGGGAAAAAGAACTCAGAATTATACTTGCTTAAACGCGGCAGTTCCGCGAGCCCCGGAATCGATTGCACGGCTTCTAGCAAGCCAGGAATGTTGGGCAAATTGTTCGCCATACCCATGAGCACGAGGATAAAGGCCATCCCAAGCGCTAGCCGCCTCGTCCAATCGTCTTTTTGTTTCACTGGAATTTCTGACATGCCAATTATTAGCTCTTTAAGTACTGTATCTGCTTAATGACAGATTTTTTTATTTTTCTTCATAAACAAGAGCCGGAGAACTATTTGCGCTCCGGCTCTCACAATAACGTATTACCTGATCGAGGTTCTAAGGCTTTGCGCAGGCAATGATTTTATGCCCAGCTTCTTCCCAAGCCTCGACAGCACCAGGATGAAATTTGATCCCGGCTCGGCAGAAATTAAAGTTCTTATCTGCAACGTTGCCAAACTGTGAAGTCCTGGCAAAAGCCGTTTTTCTATATAGATCCGGCAGGTGTTTTATAAAGGATGCTGTCAACGCCTTGGCCAGTTTTTTACCCATACTCTTATTGACCATAGTGCCACCAGCATTGGAGACCGTCCGGAACATATTATCGTCTGAAATAATACGGACATTCGGGCCATAATGGGCAAGATCGGAAATTGGAAAAACGGTAGGAACATTGCCAGGGGCGTTGGTGTATTTTGTCCAAGCCTTACCTTCAAATAATTTCTTCGGCACCGAAACCATATTGAGTTTACCAGCTGCCATATAAATCGGCATCCAAGAGGCCGGATTTGTGGCAGGACGTACAGCTGCATCAACCGACCCGTCCAAGAAAATAGAATTGGCTTGCCCCCAAGCAACCTGCTTGCCTATATAACCTTTACCATCCACTAATCCACCGGAGCTTAAGCGGATGACACTTCGCGCCGTCACCAGTGCGCCACCTCGCGGCGGACCATTATGTACTTTTTTCCCTTTGAGCTTGGCATAGCTATCGATACCCGAGGTTTGAAAAGAGACCAAAACAAAGTGGGCAAGGTGGAAAGGAAAAAGCAATTGTAGATTACCTGCCAATACCTTGCCTTTTTCTTTACCGAGACCAGAATAGGGACCTAAACCCCGGGACATTAGAAAATTAAGGATAAAGGCACTCGCCGTGATGTCGTTCTTGCCTTGGGCAACCTGAACCATGGTTTTGGTTAAAACTTGTCCGCCTTGCACCTGAATTGTTGCAACTTTATCAGCGGCGGCGACTTCTGCTAGGAATCTAGCGGATATATCTGAGGCGCCACCTGGCGAAGCGGAAGCACTGGTTAATTTGACACCTTGGGCTTGTGCGGCGCTTGTAAGCATCAAAGCAGCCGCTCCAGCTAACAATAACTTTTTCATGAGATTTTCCTTCCTGTTTAAAATTATATGTTTTTGCACGTTATTTTTGCACGTTATTTTATGTGCTTACTTTCAAATCCTAACATATGGGATTTTTCGAGTCTTGAAAGAAATTCTAATAATTACTCAAAAATATAACTTATTTTGAGATGTCCAACCTATAGACACTTAAGATTTGTGCGGCATCAATAAGTTTGGGCTATTGCGTCACATAAACTCGGGAAAAAGTTTTTTTAAACCATCGGCACTGGCATCACTGACACCGCGCTCGGTGATCAGCCCCGTGACCAGGCGCCGGGGCGTCACATCAAAAGCGTAATTGGCCGCTGGCGAGCCGTCAGGGGTGATTTGAACCTCGGAAACTACACCGGACTTATCCTTACCGACCATCATCGTGACTTCGGTGGCGT
>CAJWIB010000167.1 GCA_913041095.1 uncultured Rhodospirillaceae bacterium
GAACAAACTCCTTGGTACGGCAACCTTGGTCAGGCCAAGGGCTTCGTCAAGCTCTCGATAGACAAGCATATCTCCGTCAGTGGTGATCTTGGAACCGTGAAATTCCAACTTTAAACAGTGGTCGAAATCGACCCGTAAAGGGGACTGTCTGCTTTCACTCGCTGGGTGACACGGAGCGCGTTCGTTCTAATGCGTATATTACATTGATTCTTAAAGCAGAATCAGCCAAAAAAATCAGCAATATAACAACCTATCTGGAAAATAGGGGCTTAATTCTGATCTAAGTAAACTGTCACCGAAATTCTCCAACCTTCCAGTGGGTCGATGCTTGCAACTGGTTAGGTGTTCACGTAAAGCTCGCGGATGGACAAAGTTAAGAATTCTTCCAGAAACACCAAGAACGTTATCGTGCTGTCGATTTGTCAGGCGCTGTTTAACTCTGGCCGGACGCTGACCTTCATTGCCGCTTCCCTGGTCTCGATTACAATGCTGGGCGATAATCTCACTTTTGTGACTGCACCGATAACCATGATGTTAGTCGGCACCGCCGCCAGCACCTTGCCCTCGGCCCTTATCATGCGCCAGCTTGGCCGAAAGTGGGGCTTTGTCATCGGCGCTTTGGTGGGCACAATAGGCAGTGGCGTTGCTGCGCATGCAGTCGCCATTGATAGCTTTATGTTGTTCAATCTTGGCTTATTTTTATTTGGCCTTTATGGTGGCACGGCGCAGCAATACCGCTTCGCCGCTGCTGACGCAGCACCAGAGCACATCAAAGCCAAATCCGTCTCCATTGTTATTTCAATGGGCGTGGTCGGCGCCTTTGTCGGACCGGAAACCACGCTGATGACCAAGAACCTGTTGAGCACCATACCCTTCGAAGGCACGTTCTGGGCGCTTGGTGTTTTCTGCTTTGCCGCTGCGGTAATCGTTCTCGGCATCGATATTCCCAATTTGACTGAAGAAGAGAGCCAAGAAAGTGGTCGTCCGTTGAGCGAGATCGTTGTTATACCGACTTTTATCGTTGCCTTGGTCGCTGCTCTATTTGGCTATGCTGTAATGAATCTTTTAATGACGGCAACACCGGTGACCATGCGCGTCGATGTGTTTGCCGACAATAACATCGCCCGGGTTATTCAGTGGCATGTGGTTGGTATGTTTGCGCCCGGCTTTTTTACCGGCCATTTAATCCGAAAATTTGGCGTCGTGCGTATCATCGTCATCGGCAGTGCGTTGCTGCTGGGTTCGGTCATGGTGGCTCTCCACGGCAACAACTTTATTAATTTCTTTGCCGCTCTGTTTTTCCTCGGCGTCGGCTGGAATTTTGCCTTTACCGGCGGCACCGTACTATTAACCGAAGTCCATACGCCGTCGGAACGCGCCAAAGTGCAGGGCATGAACGACTTTATTTTATTCACCGGCCTGGCGATATCATCCCTTTCTGCCGGTATGATTTATCATTTCTTTGGCTGGATGTGGGTTAATTTAGCGGCCACGCCACTTATTCTGACAGTTCTGTTGTCTGCCATCTGGCTGCGTTCAACCCGGCGTAAAACTCACGCTGCCTATGATGAGGCGGTTGCAGATGAGCAACCTAGTCGTTCAGAAATTCTCTAACCGCTTGAACAAAGGCTTTCGGATTATCGGCGTGGAGCCAATGTCCGGCATGGGGCAAATCAACCACCGAAGAGTTCGGAAACAAGCGGTCGATCTCTTCATGATGGGCAGGCTCGACAAAATCTGACTCGGCGCCGGTGATAAATACGGCTGGTTTATCATATGTTGTATCAAATTCGGGAAAACCGTGCAGGTCGTTTATACTGGCTTTGAGGCCCGCCAGATTGATCTGCCATATAAAACCGTCGCCCTCGCGCCGCAAATTTTGTAGCAAAAAGGCCCGTAACATGCGATCTGAGATTTTTTCCGCCATTTGTACTTCCGCATCATCACGGCTTTTAACGCCAGACAAATCCACCGCAGCCAGCGCTTCAATCACCGCTAGATTGTCGTGGTCATACGGTACCGGTGCTATATCGGCGACTATCAAGCCGCCAATTAATTCGCTTTGAGAAAGTGCCAAAGTCATTGCCGTTTTACCGCCCATAGAATGGCCGAGCAAAGTACATCCTTGGAGGTCGTGCTGGGTCAAAAAATTTGCCGTTGCCTCGGCCAAACCCTCGTAAGTGACCGTATAAGTCCAGTCGGAGGCCCCATGATTGGGCAGATCAACCGGTAATAACCAGGTAGGTATCGGCGAGCGCCTTGCCAACCGACGCCCAATTGCGGCCCGAGCCAAACAGCCCGTGTAAGATGACGAGTGGTTCACCTGCTCCTATCTCAGTAAAAGCAAGCGTCATCGCTTTTACTAGAACGGAATCTCGTCGTCGAGATCATCACCGGCGCTACCACCCATACTATCATTTGGACCGGAGCCGTAGTCAGGCTCTTGCGAACCTCCACCACCGCCGCTGTAGCCGCCACTGCCGCCATCGCCGCGACCATCGAGCATGGTTAACTCGCCTTTGAAATTGCCGAGCACGACTTCGGTGGTGTATTTCTCAACGCCGGAATTATCAGTCCATTTGCGGGTTTGCAGAGCCCCTTCGAGATAAACTTTAGAGCCCTTTTTAAGATATTTTTCGGCAATTTCGGCAAGGTGCTTATTAAAAATAACCACCCGGTGCCATTCAGTTTTCTCACGCCGCTCACCACTGGCTTTATCGTTCCAGCTTTCCGATGTAGCGACCGATAAATTGGCAATTTTATCGCCATTTTGAGAGAAACGGACTTCCGGATCACGACCCAGATTGCCGATTAATGTAACTTTGTTCACGCTGCCAGCCATAGGGGCCCCCTTTGATCTTCGTTAGAATGTATGTACCCGACTTTAGGCCCCGGTTCACGCCTTAAATCGCCTATTGCAGGTTTATGCGGGCCCTAGAGGGGTTTTTTTCTCAACTGAGGGAAATAAATTGCAATAGGCCGGAAAAAATCCGCGAATCTCATCACAGAAGTGGTATTTGAGATATTTCTTCTAGTCGTATTATTCCAACTAAAAACCAGGTATCCAGATATTTTTAAAAAGTGCCCATTGCATATGCCATACCTGCTTCTAGATATTTTTCATTAAACATGAGGCCGCCAGTGCCTGGACCCCGGGTCGTGTCCGGGGTGACGAGGGTATTGGTGTGGTTTGTAGCAAGGTCATTGAAAAATTGGCTTTTAACACCCGCGACTGCGAGTCGCCACTAACGCTGCGTAAGCCAAGCTTGCGGAGGCAAGCACCCGGCGTTTGAAGGGTGATTTATGACGCCTTCTTCCGCTTTTTCTTTTTACTTAGGCCTAAGTGCGGGGCGAGGTACTGGCCGGTATAGCTCTCAGCCACGTCGCAGACATCTTCCGGTGTACCGGCGGCGACAATGTGGCCGCCCTTGTCGCCACCTTCGGGCCCAAGATCGATGATCCAGTCGGCTATTTTGACGACCTCAAGATTGTGCTCGATAACGATCACCGTGTTGCCTTGATCGACCAAAGTCTGCAGCACTTCGATCAGTTTTTTGACATCTTCGAAGTGCAGCCCGGTGGTCGGCTCATCCAGAATGTAGAGCGTTTTACCGGTGGCACGCCGCGATAATTCCTTGGCCAGCTTAACCCGCTGGGCTTCACCGCCGGACAATGTCGTCGCCTGCTGACCGATATGGATGTAGCCGAGCCCGACCTGGAACAGGGTTTTCATTTTATCACGGATCGGCGGCACGGCTTTGAAGAAATCGAGCCCCTCCTCGACGGTCATATCCAATACATCGGCGATGGACTTACCGCGGAACATGATCTCCATGGTTTCCCTGTTATAGCGTTTGCCCTGGCAGACATCGCATTGCACATAGACGTCGGGCAAAAAGTGCATTTCAATCTTGATGACGCCGTCACCCTGGCAGGCTTCACAACGTCCACCTTTGACATTGAACGAGAACCGGCCCGGTTTGTAGCCTCGCGCTTTGGCTTCCGGCAGCCCGGCGAACCAGTCCCTGATATGAGTAAAGGCACCGGTATAGGTCGCCGGGTTCGAGCGCGGCGTGCGGCCAATTGGCGCTTGATTGATATCGACAACTTTATCGAGGAACTCGGTGCCGGACAGCTTATCGTGCTTTCCGGGATGCACGCGCGTGCCGTTAAGCCGACGGGCCAGTGCTTTGTAAAGTGTCTCAATCACCAGCGAGGATTTGCCACCGCCGGAAACACCGGTGATGCAGGTAAAAGTGCCAAGCGGGAAGTCGATGCTGACATTTTGCAGATTGTTTTCTTCGGCCCCTGAAATCGACACCTTTTGCCCCTTATGACCGGGGCGGCGTTCCTGAGGTATCTCGATCTGCCGGAAGCCTGTGAGATATTGGCCAGTCAGGCTCTCGCTCGATTTCATAATGTCGTCGGGTGAGCCGATGGCGATGATCTTGCCACCATGGATGCCTGCTCCGGGGCCAATATCGACCAGGTAATCCGCTGCCCGCATGGCGTCTTCGTCATGTTCAACGACGATCACCGTATTACCGAGATCACGCAGCCGTTTCAGGGTATCGAGCAGTCGATTATTGTCCCGCTGATGTAGTCCAATCGACGGTTCGTCCAACACATAGAGCACACCGGTGAGGCCGGAGCCGATCTGCGAGGCGAGGCGGATGCGTTGACTTTCACCGCCGGACAATGTGCGTGATGACCGGGCCAGGGTTAGATATTCGAGGCCAACATTGTTGAGGAAACCGAGCCGCTCATTAATCTCCCGCAAAATACGCCGGGCGATCTCATTTTGCTTTTTGCTGAGATTTTTGTGCAAGCCGGCAAACCACGACTCGGCATCGCTAATCGATAACCGAGTGATTTCGCTGATATGTTTACCGCCGATTTTGACGGCGAGGGCTTCCGGTTTAAGACGATAGCCTTCACAAACATCACAGGTCGTTACGGTCTGATACTTCGCTAGGTCCTCCCTTATCCAGGACGAATCGGTTTCCCGCCAGCGCCGCTCCATATTGGGCACCACCCCTTCAAACGGCTTTTTAATTTCATATTCTTGTTTGCCGTCATCATAGGCGAGCGGTACGATTTTGCTGCCCGAACCATAGAGAATAATCTCGCGTTGCTTTTTTTTGAGCTTGCGCCAGGGCGTGGTGAGATCAAATTTGAAATGTTTGGCCAGGCTGGCCAACGTCTGGTGGTAATATTGCGAGCTCGAATTAGCCCAGAAAGCAATGGCATTCTCGGACAATGCCAGCCGGTTGTCGGGAACGATCAATTCCGGATCAAAATACATTTGAGTGCCGAGGCCGTCACAGAACGGGCAGGCACCAAACGGATTATTGAAGGAAAATAACCGGGGCTCGATCTCATCGATAGTAAAGCCACTTTCAGGGCAGGCGAATTTGGCTGAAAAGGTTGCCCGCTCGCCGGTGTCGGCGTCTTCGGTAAAGGCCAGACCATCAGCCAGATATAACGCCGTCTCAAAACTATCGGCGAGGCGCTGGGCGATGTCGTCCCGGATCACCAGGCGGTCGATGACAACTTCAATATCATGCTTGAAATTCTTTTCGAGAGAGGGGGTTTCTTCGATCTCATAATGCTCGCCATCAATTTTAACCCGCTGATAGCCTTTCTTGGCTAGCTCCTGCAGCTCTTTGCGGTATTCGCCTTTGCGCCCCCGGGCAATAGGCGCCAATAAATAGAGGCGGGTGCCTTCTTTCATCTCCAACACCCGGTCAACCATCTGCGACACCGTCTGGGCTTCGATGGGCAGGCCGGTGGCGGGCGAGTAGGGAATGCCAATGCGGGCGAACATTAGCCGCATATAATCGTAGATTTCGGTCACCGTGCCGACGGTTGAGCGAGGATTGCGGCTGGTGGTTTTTTGCTCAATCGAGATCGCCGGTGACAGGCCTTCGATGGAATCGACATCCGGCTTCTGCATCAGTTCGAGAAATTGGCGGGCATAGGCGCTGAGGCTTTCGACATAACGGCGCTGGCCTTCGGCATAAATCGTATCAAAGGCGAGCGACGACTTGCCCGAGCCCGACAGACCTGTGATTATAGTCAAGGAGTCGCGCGGGATCGAGACATCAACATTCTTTAAATTGTGCTCGCGGGCACCGGTGATTTTAATCTCTGCCATACCCAGATATATGGACCGTGAACTCAGAAAAAGCGAGTCCGGATATTATTTGACGCCAGCCGTTTCGAATTATGCGCCAAAATGCCTGGTATAGACATATTTTTGTGATGTACGGCGGCCTTCCGGGGTATCTTGAAATTTCACCATCTATTATCAAATCAACAATATTTGTGGTTTAGAACTATTAATTATGGGGCTGTCCCAGTTAATTAGCCCATGTGACCTTTAACCCATTGTCTTA
>CAJWIB010000168.1 GCA_913041095.1 uncultured Rhodospirillaceae bacterium
GCGGGTAATGGTGACGCCCATTTGGTGCAGTTTAAGGCTGGTGAGTACGACGCGCCAAATTTGAAAAAAATATTAGGCGACCAGCGCAGTACCAAGATTTTCCATTTTGCCCGTTTTGATATTGCTGCAATTCAAAAATTTCTTGGCGTTACCTGCACGCCAGTATTCTGCACCCGCATTGCCTCTCAGCTGACCCGCACCTATACGGATAAGCACGGACTCAAAGATATTTGTTCTGAGTTGCTTAGTGTCGAAATATCCAAACAACAACAACAAACGGATTGGGCCAACGAGAAATTAACTCCTGAACAGTTAGAATATGCCGCCACGGACGTTCTTTATCTTCATCAATTGATGGAGGTTTTTAAACAATGCTTGGAACGCGAGAGCCGCAGCGAAGTTGCCCAGGCTTGTTTTGATTTTTTACCCTATCGGGTTGAGCTTGATCTCGATGGCTGGGGCAGCCTGGATATTTTTGCCCATTAGGCGTGACGTTAACGCTGGGCAATTTTATGAGATTTAATCAATTTTTAGCCAAACCGGTGTTTTGATTAGATAATTCCTGGTAATTTGGCCTTAATATCGAATATCGTTAATTTGAATCGAGTTCAATATGAGCGACAGCAACACCGCCCAAAAGAGTTCTCAAAATTTGGATAATTTTACTGCCGATTTAGAGCGCGCCAAACAGGTCTTAAAACTTGAATCAGAAGGCTTGATCAGTCTCGCCGACTCGCTCAATGGCGCATTATCGGCAGCAATCGATATTCTGCAAAATAGCACAGGCCG
Source organism: uncultured Rhodospirillaceae bacterium (assembly GCA_913041095.1). GTDB lineage: Bacteria > Pseudomonadota > Alphaproteobacteria > Rhodospirillales > UBA2165 > TMED23. Next base: position 790 of record CAJWIB010000168.1, read on the forward strand.
GATTATTGTCACCGGCATGGGCAAGAGCGGCCATGTCGCCAATAAAATAGCCGCGACCTTTGCCTCCACCGGCAAGCCGACTTTCTTTATTCATCCTGGTGAAGCCAGTCATGGTGATATCGGCATGATCAACGACGACGATGCGGTACTGGCGTTATCAAATTCCGGTGAGACCCCTGAAATGTCTGACATTATTGCTTATACACGACGCTTCAAAATTCCGCTTATTGGCATGACCAGCGTCGCTGAAAGTACGATGGCAGTTGAATCTGATGTCGCCCTGATGTTACCACCGGCTGAAGAAGCCTGCTTTATCGGCCTCGCCCCCACTACCTCGACAACAATGATGATGGCTTATGGTGATGTTTTAGCTGTGGTCCTGATGGAGCGCCAAGGATTCACCGCCGAAGATTTTAAATTGCGCCATCCTGGCGGTCGTCTCGGCCTCAAACTGCTGAAAGTTTCTGATATCATGCATACCGGAGCAGAACTGCCGATCGCTAAAGGCAGTGACCCAATGACCGAGGTTTTGCCTGAAATGACGGCAAAAAGCCTAGGTTGTATCGGTATTCTTGATGATAGCCAATTGATCGGTATTATCACTGACGGCGATATCCGGCGCCATATGGCAGATGGTTTTATAAATCTAACCGCCGCGGAAGTGATGACCACTAACGTTAAAACCATCCGGCCCAACGCCTTGGCATCCGAGGCTCTGCAAATTATGAATGAAATTAAAATAACCAGTCTGTTTGTCGAGGATACCGGCACCATTGTCGGCTTGCTGCATATTCACGACTGCCTGCGCGCCGGCGTGGCATAAGGTTCAGAAAATGGAGATGGCAGGAACCCAGCCTTTGTCATCAATGACTGATAAAAATGGCGATTCACAGCTTACCCAAGCAGCAAATCGTGCTGGCAAAAAGGCTGGTGCCGTTGGGTTGAAGCGGCCAGCCGGCTATAGCCGCTACGTTTCATTCATGAAATTTCTACTGCCCGCAATGGCACTCGGGTTGCTCGCTTTAATTTTTCTATGGCCGCAGATTAAGGTTGACAACAACCGGTTTTCGATAAGTTTTAAAAGCATCCAGGCGACCAATACTGATGATCCAAACATGGTAAATGCGCGCTTTGTTGGTGCCGATAACAAAAACCAGCCGTTCTCGATTACTGCGGATTTAGCCAAAAACATAGTGCTTGGCAGTTCGGCAGTTGAACTAGAAATGCCAAAAGCGGATATCGGCATCAAAGACGGCACTTGGCTGGTGGTGACGGCCAGTACCGGCCTTTATGACCAAAAGGGGAAGACCTTGGAATTAGTTGGCGCCGTTAATCTGTTCCATGATTCCGGTTATGAGTTCAATACTGAGAAAGCGAATATCGATCTTGGCAAAGGTATAGCAACCAGCAATGTGAAGATTTCCGGTCAAGGCCCGTTTGGCAATTTGACGGCAGAAGGATTTCGAATTGAGAACAAGGGCAACCAGTTCATCTTTACCGGCAAATCGAAATTGATTATTTATCCGAATGCGGGGAAAAAATGAAGCCTGGCAAACTGAATATATTATTCCTCACAATTGCGATCTTAGGACTGGCGGGCGCACCATCATTAAGCCTGGCGCAATCTCTTGATCTCGCTACCGGAAAGTCTGATCAACCAATCGAAATTACTGCCGATAATGGCATCGAATGGCAACGCGACAAACAGGTCATGATCGCCACCGGTAACGCTAAAGCAACCCGTGGCACAGCAAATGTTGAAGCCGATACGCTTCGCGCTTATTACCAAAAAGGCCAAACTGGCGCATCGAATTTATCGCGCCTGGATGCAGTCGGACGGGTTAGGATTTCCTCGCCAACCCAAACCGTAACCGGACAATCCGGCGTATATGATCTTGAACAAGCGGTCCTCGTTGTCACCGGTAAAGAAGTAACGCTGACCTCAGGCAAAAACCGGATTACGGCGACCCAGCAAATGGAATATTACGAAAAAAAGCAAATGGCTGTCGCGCGGCAAAACGCCACTGCCAACCATGATGGTAAAATGTTGCGTGCAAATACGCTGGTGGCGCTATTCGCTAAAGATAAAAATGGAAAATCGCAAGTCAGCCGGGTGCAGGCTTTTGAGAACGTCCGCGTTGTCACGCCAACCGAATCAATTTGGGCGAGCAAAGGCATCTATGACGTCACCACCGGAATCGTCACCTTGAATGGGAATGTCCGCATCACCCGTGACGGTAACCAACTCAACGGCGATAACGCGATCATAAATTTAAATACCGGAATTAGTAAGCTGTTAACTGACCCTGGTGCACAATCACCTCGTATAGAACAAGATAACTTAAGTAACCGGCAACTGCGAAAAAAGAAGCGGGTTCGTGGCTTATTGGTGCCCAAACGAAAATAATAACGGTGTGTGTATAAAAATACTCCATTTTCCCATGCTGTTTGCTTTCAGGCACCAAAGGTTTAAATTAGCCCTTCTGAGGCAATATTAGCTTGTTTCAGGCCTGGATTCACTGCATGTAATAAAGATGTGACAATTGGCAGTAAATTACAACAACAGACCAAACTGTAAAACATGGCAAGCGACGACAACACACCAAGCAATTCAATTGGTCCAGATAATCCGGCTTCGATTAATATTCGAGCCGTCGCTGCCAATGAGTCTTCAGATACACTAACCAACAATGACGCCCCACCCCAACTGGTGGCGGATAATTTTCGCGGCCTGACGGCCGAGAATCTGGGCAAGCGCTTTGATAAACGCCCTGTCGTGCGTGGCGTCTCGCTATCGATTGAACGTGGTGAAGTGGTCGGTCTACTAGGTCCGAACGGTGCTGGCAAGACGACCTGTTTTTATCTCATAACCGGTTTGATCCAACCTGATTACGGCACCATTACCTTGGACGATCAGGACTTAACTGAATTGCCGATGTACCGCCGGGCGCGTCTTGGTATTGGCTATCTGCCGCAAGAGGCATCCATCTTCCGTGGCCTGACGGTCGAAAACAATATCCGCGCGGTGCTTGAAGTTGTCGAAAGATCACGCGAGCGCCGTGAAGCCGTACTCGAAGCTTTACTGGCTGAATTTTCCATCACCCATCTCCGCCGTACGCCTTCGTTGGCACTCTCTGGCGGTGAACGCCGCCGCGTCGAAATTGCCCGTGCCCTGGCATCACGCCCGCATTTTATATTGCTGGATGAACCGCTGGCCGGCATCGATCCGATTGCCGTAACCGACATTCGTGAACTTATTTCGCATCTTAAAGATCGCGGTATTGGTGTTCTTATCACTGATCATAATGTCCGCGATACCTTGGATATCATCGACCGGGCTTATATTATTCATGATGGCATGGTGCTCATGGATGGTAACCCCACCGATATTGTCGGGAATGAAGACGTTCGCCGAGTCTATCTGGGGGACCAGTTCAGCTTGTAGAGTCCTCTCAAATGGTGATAGCATCCCGCTTAGAACTTCGACACAGTCAGTCTCTCGTTATGACGCCGCAATTGCAGCAGGCGATCAAATTGCTGCAGATGTCGAATATAGATCTCGATGAGTTTGTCGAATCCGAACTCGCCGAAAATCCTATGTTGGAGCGCGATGACAGCAACGCGTCCGAAAATCATGATGGCTCGGGCGAGAAAACTAACGACAGCAACGAAAGCAGCGGCGATGGGCCGGATGGCCTCGAAGCCATTAATATGAATTCAAGTGATCATGTTACCGAAGATCAAGTGAATGCGCTCGATATGGAATCTTATGATAATGTTTGGGATGGGGAATCGGTGGCGGAACCTCAGGGTGCTATCGCCAATGAAGATAGCGGCTCGCTGTCAGAATGGAGCGCTCCCACCAGCAGTAGTAGTGGTGCCGGCAGCAACGACCAGTTCGATGCCGCCAACTATTCGCTTGAGCAAACCCTATCGCAAGAAATTTCACTGCGTGATCATCTGCTCAACCAAATCCAAATGGATATCACCTACCCAACGGATCGCATAGTCGCTCTGTTTTTGTTGGATTTACTTGATGAAGCGGGGCGCATTCCGGATGAACTCGAGCTTGCGGCTGAACGGCTGGGTTGCAGTATTGAGCGAGTTGAGAAAGTGCTAAACCAACTGCAAGCACTTGATCCACCGGGTATTTTTGCCCGCAACCTTGCTGAATGCTGGGCTATTCAGCTCCGTGAGCTGGACCGGTTTGACCCGGCTATGAAAACCTTGCTCGAAAACATTGAGCTTTTAAAGCAACATGAATATGAGAAGCTCTCAAAGCTCTGTGGCGTCGATCTTGAAGACGTAAAAGATATGATCGACGAAATTTGGGCGCTTAGCCACAAGCCCGCCGAAGCCTTCGATAATGTTATCACCCAACCGATTACTCCCGATGTTATAATGCGCTCTGGCCCCTCGCAAACCTGGCTTGTAGAGCTTAACAACGACACGCTGCCGAAGGTCCTGGTCAACAATCAGTATTATGCTTTGATCAGAAAATCGGTGCGCACCAAAGAAGAAAAGCAGTATGTCGCCAACAAATTGCAAACCGCCAATTGGCTGGTCAAATCTTTGCACCAGCGCGCGACGACTATTCTCAAAGTGGCCACCGAAATCGTCAAACAGCAGGATGCTTTTTTTGCCAAAGGCGTGGAGCATCTCAAACCTCTGGTCTTACGCGATATCGCCGAAGAAATTGAAATGCACGAAAGCACGGTCAGCCGCGTCACCTCAAATAAATATATCAATACGCCACGCGGAATTTATGAGCTTAAATATTTCTTCACCACGGCTATTAGCTCGTCAACAGGTGGCGATGCTCACTCGGCCGAATTCGTACGCCACCGTATTAAAGTTCTGATCGATGATGAAGCGCCGACAAAAATTTTGTCGGATGACAAGCTCGTCGAATTGTTGAAAAGTGATGGTATTGATATTGCCCGGCGGACTGTCGCAAAATATCGTGAAGCGATGAAAATAATGTCTTCGGTGCAACGCCGTAGAGAAAAAAACGCACCGTCAATTTCTAACTTTTTTTGAATTAATTTTGCTGATTTCTGGTGTTTTTTGATAAATTTTCAAGGATTCACTTGACAGGGTTACCGGTCCGCACTAGGTTCCCGCCGTCCTGATCGGCGATTGATATAGAATCCAATCAGCGAACTATTTTGATAATTTTTTACAACTACAAACTATCAGAAGGCGAATGTTTTAGCATTGCCTCTGTACTGGACTATGAAACTATTCCATCACACTCAGACCTTTATTGGCACTAATAAAAACAACTTTTCAGCTCATATAGAACTGTATGGCCTGCTGGTTGTCATGATAAATCTGATGTAAAACTTCGCACCGGTCGTTTTTAATAAATAACAAAGGATCGTTATGGAACTCACCGATCTACTAACACCGGAATGCGTTGTCGCCAATCTTAAGGCAACGAGCAAAAAACAGGCTTTACAAGAGTTGTCAAAGCGAATTGCCGATGTCATCGAGCACAATGAACGTGATATTTTTGACATTCTTCTAGAACGCGAAAAGCTTGGTACGAC
>CAJWIB010000169.1 GCA_913041095.1 uncultured Rhodospirillaceae bacterium
TTAGCCTGAGCTGGCGCCATCACCGGCGAAACCGCCGTTACGACCGCCGCCGCAACGGTTAAACCTAGTATTTTCTTAAACATTAAACGCACTCCCTGCATAGTTTATTGAATTAAAAGTATATTAGAATTTCCTATTCTAACAAGATGTTAGCAATAAATACCCTTTTTTCCAAAGAGTAAATTCAACGTAATTGAATATAGGCGGGTTATTGTAACTCTGAGCTTTGCCCTCTAAAGTCTTCACAGTATTACTTAGGAGCCCTATATATGCCTGACCAATCCTTTCGAACCATGCTGACCAACCTAGAACAGCAAGGTGAGCTTATCCATTTTACCAAGGAAGTTGATCCGCTCGTTGATATGGCAGCAGTGGAATGGAAAACCTTCAATGAACTGGGCCAGGCGAGCTTGTTCAGCAATATCAAAGGTCACGAGGGCTGGCAGGCTTGCAGTCAAATTGTTGCCAACCGTAAAAAATGGGCGATTGGTCTAAATATTGAAGAAAATGTTTTACTTGATCAAATGGCGGAACGTATTCAAACGCCAATAGCAGCTGAAATGACAGAAGGTAATGCGCCGGTAAAAGACATAAAAAAAACCGGCGACGAGATCGATCTCTATGATTTCCCAACTTTGATGACCTCAGAAAAAGATGGTGGGCGCTATTTTGCTTCCGGCATTGCCGTGATCAAAGACCCGGATACCGGTATCCGCAATCTCTCGGTTCACCGCCAGATGGTCACTGGCAAGGATAAAACCGGCTTTATTATGATCCCGCGCCAGGCCCGTCAAATCTACGATAAATATTGCGCCCGCGGCGAGGCCATGCCGGTCGCCATGGTCTACGGCACCCATCCGGCAATCTTTTTCGCCTCCAGCTTTACGACAACTTTTGGCAATGACGAATTTGGTCTCGCCGGTGCCATCATGGAGGAACCGGTCCGCCTGGTGAAATGTGAAAGTATCGACCTTGAAGTACCTGCCGAAGCTGAGATTGTTATCGAAGGCGAAGTGCTGCCAGACCATCTTGAACCCGAAGGGCCGTATGGTGAGGTTAGCGGCACTTATGCCGGCGGCATGGAATCAGAAGTGTTCCAGGTAAAAGCTATCACCCAACGCAAAGATCCCATCTTCTACGCGCTTCATTGCGGTTTCCCGGTGACGGATGCCCAATCGACCATGGGCATCGGCGTTGAGGTCGCGACCAAGCATCATCTCAAAGACGTTGAAGGTGGCTTGGACTTGATGGATGTGCGCGCTGTTACTGAATCCGGTGATATGATGTTGATCCTTAAGATGCGACCGCGCCATCCCGGTCAAACCAAGACCGCTTTGATGGCAGCACTTTCCGGTCCTTATCTCCACCCCAAACTCGCCATCGCCGTTGACGAAGACATTGATGCCAACGATCTTCGCCAAATCGCCTGGTCGATGACAACCCGGGTCCATGCCGAACGTGATGTCGTGATGATCCCAGAAACGCGGGTGTTCGCGCTCGATAATATTTCACCGACGGCACCCGGCATGGGCAGCTTCGCCCGGGTCGGTACGAAATGGCTGATCGATGCAACCATCCCAGCACATTTATCTGAAGCGGAACGTTTTGATTTCGAGCCGGCCATGCCGAAGAGTTTTGATACGGTTAACTTAGAGGATTATCTGCCTTAGTGTTCCGAACATGGCCAAAGCAAAAAAACAACAGACCCGGGCACTCAAGAAAAAGCGTAATCCACATGCCCGGGCGCTGCACGAAAATCCGTTGTTCAGACCTAAAATTGAAAGAGACCCAACTCGCTATACGCGGAAGATCAAACACAATAAATCAGATGAATAACCACCAAATTCTGTAATGCCTACGGTCTTTTAGTGTGGAGGTAATGTTAATGCTAGAAGAACTTATCAACAGCGATGAACTAAACGCGCTTGAAGAACGCTCCAATTTCACGGAACACCGCGCTATCGCGGTGGAATTCGACGCGCTATTCTCGGGTGCGAGGTATGACGGCGAACCAGTCTATCAAGCCTTATTTGGAGACCAGTTTGACATCATCGAAGGTAAAGCCGACAGCGCGTTTCTTGTTGATGTATCCGGCCTGCATCATGGCCTGCCACCGAAACGCAAGGCGCGTCTGTTAGTATGGATACGCTATGGCATGTATCGTAATCAAGCCTATCAGAATAATAAACTGGCGCCGGTTGATTATGATTGGTCAAGCGGGCGTGTTGCCGGCGATCCACGGCACCGCTATATCAATCGTCTTGTTCTTGGTACTGACTGAGGTCTATTTACCATGAAAATATGTATCGCCGGCGCCACTGGCGCCTTTGGCACCAAACATCTTGAAGCAATCGATGCCATCGATGAGATCGACGTCGTCTCGGTCGTTGATGTCGAGCCCGACCGGTTGGCAGATATGGCCAATGAGCGCGGTATTGAACATTGGACAACCGAACTTGAGGAAAGTCTCGCCCGCCCTGAAATTGATGCCGTGATCCTCACCACACCAACCCAATTGCACGCCGAGCAAGCGATCAAATGTCTTGAGGCTGGCAAGCATGTTCTGGTTGAGATTCCGATGGCTGATACCTTGGCCGAAGCAGAACGGCTCATCCAAACCCAACAAAAAACTGGGTTGGTGGCAATGGCCGGCCATGTCCGCCGCTTCAATCCGAGCCATCAGTGGATTCACAATCGCATCAAAGCCGGCGAATTGACCCTCCAGCATCTGGACGTCCAAACGTTCTTTTTCCGGCGCAGCAATCTGAATGCCCTCGGCGAGCCACGCAGCTGGACTGATCATCTTTTGTGGCATCACGCCTGCCACACGGTCGACCTTTTTCAATATCAGACAGGAGCACCCACCTCCGATATATATGCCCTGCAAGGACCGCCCCACCCCGAGCTGGGCATAGCCATGGATATGAACATCGGCTTGAAGACTCCGACAGGAGCGCTCTGCAGCCTGACCTTGTCGTTTAACAATAATGGTCCATTCGGTACCTTTTTTCGCTATATCTGTGATAACGGCACTTATATCGCCAGTTATGACGATCTCGAAGACGGTAATAGTGAGGCCATTGACTTGTCTGAGGTGGCGGATTCTTTCAATGGCGTTGAACTTGAAGACCGGGAATTTTTCGCCGCCATTCACGATGGCCGTGAACCCAACAGTAGTGTCAGCCAATGCCTGCCGGCGATGGTGACGATTGATCGGTTAGAGCGGTGCTTGAATGAGTCAACAGAGTAATGTCACTCCGCCATTACATCTTTTACTTTGACCGCAAGCTCTTGCAGACTGAACGGTTTGGGCAGAAAATTTAACGAACGGTCTTCACTGATTTCACCGGGCATCGCGTCCTCGGCATAGCCTGACATCAAAATCACTTTGATGTCAGGTAATTCCTCTAAAATTAGCCGCACCAAAGTGTGGCCATCCATCCCAGGCATCATGACATCGGTCAAAATGAGATCGATCGGATCACCAAAATCATTAATCACATCGAGCGCATGTTCACCATCATTGGCTTCCAACACGCGGTAGCCTTTATTGCGCAACGCCCGGGCGCCAAATAACCGGACCGCATCTTCATCCTCGACCAACAAGACGGTACCCGCTCCGGTCAAATCGGCATCATCAATGATTTCATTGGGAAAGCCACTGCCGACAAAATCGGCTTCAGCCGCGCTAAAGGCCGGTAAGTAGATCGAAAACGTCGTACCTTCACCCAAGGCAGAATCGACAAAAATATACCCCTCGGATTGGCGGATAATGCCGTAAACCGTGGAAAGACCAAGCCCGGTTCCCTCGCCGACGCCTTTGGTCGAAAAAAACGGCTCAAATATGTGACCGATATCTTCTTTGGCAATGCCTGATCCAGTATCAATGATATTAATCAAAATATACTCACCGGCCGGCATCACTTCATGGCCACGTTGCACGGAGGTCTTAACGGTTACCCGTTCGGTCGAGACCGTAATCACACCCCCACCCGGCATGGCGTCTCTGGCATTTACCGCCAAATTAATTACGACCTGATCAAATTGGCCAGGATCGGTGCGGATAAGATCAACATCTTTACCGTGATTGAGATCAAGCTCAATATTTTCACCAATCAAACGTCGCAGCAGATTAGAAAGATCGTTTAACGCATCGGTAATCGCGAACACTTTTGGCTGCAAAGTTTGCCGTCTCGAAAAAGCTAGGAGTTGCCGCACTAAATTACCCGCCCGATTAGCATTTTGTTTGATTTGCATGATATCAGCGAACGAAGGGTCATCTGGTCCGTGCCTTCCCAATAACAGATCACAAAAACCACCCATTGCGGTGAGCAGATTATTGAAATCATGAGCGACGCCACCAGCCAACTGCCCGACCGCCTGCATTTTTTGCGCTTGGTTAAATTGCACTTCGAGATTTTTCTGCTCAGTCGTATCGATAACGTGCATCACCAAGCCGGTGACATCACCTTCATTGTCGGTAATGTGGCTAACATAAAGAGAGGCCGTCAACTCTCGCTCGCCACCAGCAGGCATGCGTACATCGATAAGAGTTGCCGGCATAATACCCATCACAACTTTGGATAATTGCGCATCGGCGTCACTGCGGTCTTCTTTGTTGATCCGGTCCGACAGTGGCCGGCCGATAACGCCGTCGCGGTGCAGGCCAAGCAATTTCAAAAAAGCCCGATTGCAATCCACTACCTCGCCTTGAATATCGAGCATGACGATACTTACCGGCGAGTCCGAAAACAGCCAGGGTATGCGTCGTAGCAGCGGTCCGCCTGTGCCATCATCGACGACTGGCGTAAAAGGTTCCCGCAACACTATAGAGCGGCTGTATTCAAACTCTCCGCCCGCCGTTTCTTTTTGCGACTGGATTAAATAGGCGGGAAATTCCCGGCCGTCTAAGGCCCGCAAGGTGAGCCCGCCATGCATCCCGCTGGCATCCGTTTCAATGGTGCCATTTTGCTCTGCATTAGGAGAGACAAAATCGACAAAGCCGGGCAATTCACTGACCTTAGCATCATGCCGCACACCAAACCATTCTCTTATCGTCGAATTTAGATAGCGTATATTTCCATCACCATCGGCAGCAAAAAAACCGACCGGTAACTGATTTAACAAATCGCCTAAAAACTGCTCTTCATGCAGACGTTCAATATCGCGGAAGCGCAAGTCGGTGACATCCTCAACTCGCCAAAGTGTCAGATCATTAAGGGTCTCGACTGGCTCAACAGCCAGTTTCCAGGAATGGGCAGTGGAGTTTTCAGATTTAAACACGAGTTCACCAAGATCACGGCGCTGTTCCTTAGCGTTGGCTAATATACGCGCAAACACTGCCTCGGAATTGGCATTAAGTAATTTTCCAATGCCCTCGATACTAGCCATGCCAATAAGTTTTTGCGGTTCAATTTTCTCATAGAGGATACGGAAAGCTTCATTGTCATAAACGATGCGCTGCCGGCCATCGGTCAGATAAAGCGCTTCCTGCGAAGCAGCCAGAGTATCAAACAAAGATTGACGGGCCCGCCGGCGTTCAGTTGCCCGTCCCAACTTCCACGCCGCAAGCGCGACACAAATAACCGTCAACAAAACAAAGACCAGACCTGCCAACTGCATCGCCGGTGTCGAGGTGCCAGTTGAGCGTGGAATGAGCAGAGCAACGCTGGTTGCGCCAAATACAACAGCTAAAATCGTACTGAAGGAAGGCGAGCGCCAAACCGCCAAGCCAGCCGCCGCCAGCTTCGTCAGCCAGCCGTCAATTTTACTGCTTTTTTCGTTCAAAATTCCTCATCACGCCAACTACCCCAAACCATTTAATAGGTATATTATGACATTCATTGCGCGATTCGGGGTTAATCTTCAACCACCTATCTTATCTAATTTAGAACCGGACCTGTAGTTTCTTTATTTTCTACATTTACATTGTCAGAAGCTGGTTGGTTTTCTTGATTTTTAGTCGGATCAACTTTAAGCATCGTTTAGTCGTTTGCCAGTCGGTTCCCCTATCTTTTCTTCGCCATTACGTCGGCTACGGCGTTCTCCTTTCCATATGATCTGGTTGGTTTTGCAACAACGAAGTTTGCCTCCAGCCTCATGCCCTGGCCTGCAACCTCGCCAACTTCATGCGGACTTTAGCCCTGCCTGAAGAGGTAGAGCATTGGTCGTTGACCACGTTACGGGAAAAGCTGGTGAAGATCGGAGCCAAGGTCGTTCGTCATGGCCGGTACGTCACTTTCCAATTGGCCGAGGTTGCCGTACCAAGGAGTTTGTTCCGGAGAATCCTGGGATTGATTGATGATCTACGGCGGAGACCCGTTCCGGTGTAGGG
>CAJWIB010000170.1 GCA_913041095.1 uncultured Rhodospirillaceae bacterium
ACAAATGAAGAGATTAAATCCTTCATAGAATTGCATTTCTATTACTTTTAGCTGTTGTCCTGTTCCCAGCGCGTACGCATCGTTATGGCTGAAAAAAATTTGGATTGGGTGAGCCATAAAATCGATCTAAAAAAAACAAGAACACGCAACTCCTGAATACCAATCTACTCATCCCGATGGCGTTGTCCCGGCACTGGTTCATGATGGTCAGGTCATTATCGAATCCATCGATATTATCGACTACTTGGATACGACCTTCCCAGAAACACCCCTACGCCCGGTATCGGAGGATGCCGTCGCTGAAATGCACCAATGGATGCAGCAAGCAGATGGCACTCAGCACAGTATCAAAATGCTAACTCACGAGTTCTTATTCAAACAGCATAAAATGCCGCCGGAAGCTTTCCAGGCACTTTCCTAAAAACACAATAATGTGGAACTGGTTGAATTTATGCGGGTTTGGAGTTCCGACGCAGGATTTCAGAAATCAGAAATTGAGTCGGAACTAAAACTTAAGCACGACCATTTTGTGCAGATCGATCAAGCGCTCGCAGGCAAATATTGGTTGGTAGACAATACATTTTCGCTAGCCGATATTGTCTGGTATCCAATGTCAGACGGCTGGATCTCATGCATTAACAGCTTGAGTTACACGTCAATCTCAAGGAGTGGTATGAGCGCTTCCAAGCTAAACCAAGGTATATCAAGGGGATTAGTGAGTTCGAGATTCCACCAGCATTGGCTGCCTTTAATGCCTACAGTTTAGAGCGCGCCGAGCAAAGTACCGGGGTCAAATCATTTAAGCCCCTCGCGGCTTAAGTTATTTTTTCCAGCTCAAACACCGAGCCTTATTGCCGTCAGAGATCATGCAGGGAACGGTAGCGCCAGTTTCCGCGTTGACCCTAATGACACCGGACGAGGCCGAACCGATATAAGTATAGCCGGGTTCATCCAGACCGCCCTCCACAATTTCAACTTTGAACACAAATATTAGAATGACGATGATCAATCCAGCTGTGAGGAATAATTTAATTTTGCTCATGCCGATTTCTAACATGACTTCGAGCTAGGCACAAAAAAAGCCTGACCAATAATGACCAGGCCTTTTCATAAAATATTATCGGTTTTAAGAGGCTTGTTTTAACTCTTCCACTTTGGCTAGTTTTTCATAGCGGAAGCCGCCCCAAAGTGCGGCACCAATGGCGCCGGCATAGATGGAGTTCGGATCACTTTTGATTGTGACATTAACCTTGTTCTTTGGATCAGAAACACCTTCGGCCATGGCAGCAACCAGGCCTGTATCCAAGGCCAAGCCACCAGTTACCATAACATCACCCTCCATCACCTTGGTTGCCCGCAGCAGTTTGAGAAGCCGGTTGGACATGGAAATGTGAATGCCTTTCAAAATATTTGGAGCCGAAATACTACGCGACACCATGTTGATCACATCGGTTTCGGCCAAAACAGCACAAATACCTGACACCACTTCCGGGTCATCGGCTTGTTGCGATAATTCGCCAATTTCTTCGAGTGTAATGCCGAGATAGCGGGCAATGTTTTCCAAGAATTGGCCGGAACCAGAGGCACATTGGCTGGTCATCCGGTATTCAAGGACCTTACCGTGTTCATCGATGCGGATTGCCCGGCCATGCAGGGCGCCCACATCCAACACAGAACGTGATTCTGGATTGAGATAAATCGCCCCACGCGCATGGGTCGTCATCGAATAAAAGTGACCGGTATGAAATTCAAGACTTTCGCCTTCACCCGTTGTGGCAGTGTAATCAATATCATCACGGGTCACACCATTTTCCTTGAGCAACTCATCCATGCTGTCTTCAGCGAGTTTGTAAGGGTCACGTTTGCGGATGCGTTCCGCTTTTTTACCAATCCATTCGTTTTTTTCGCCATCGACCTCAAAAAGAACTGTCTTTACAACACCGGTGCCGACATCAATTCCAATTGTTTTAACCATTATGCTGCTCCTAACTGTTCTTCTGCACCCGTTAGATCACCTTTTGCTGCTCGACGGGCAAATTCGACGGCGCCCAAGGCACCAGTATAAATTGATTCGGGATCAATATTAATGGTCACTTCACCATAGTTTTCCTTAATCAATTTTTTGAGTTCCTTGACCGCGGCTTCGTTATTGGCGACTCCACCGGTGAAGGTGAATTCATCGGTGATACCGCCAGATCGGGAAATGATGGACAAGGCGCGGAGAATGATGGCCCGATGTAATCCAGCCAGCACGTCTTCACGCTTTTCGCCCAAAGCCAGGCGATCGCGCAACTCAGCGCCAGCAAACACGGTGCAGGTTGAGTTGATTTTGGCGACCTTGGTTGCTTTAGAAGCGAGTGGACCAAGTTCATGGACACCCATATTCATCTCGTCGGCGATATAGCCGAGATAACGGCCACAACCTGCGGCACAACGGTCATTCATTTGGAAATTTTCAACAATACCTGCGGTATCCACCTGGATAGCCTTGGTGTCCTGACCGCCAATGTCGAGAACCGTACGGGTTTTCGGATACATAATATGTGCACCCAAACCGTGACAGAGAATTTCCGAACGGATGTGCTCTTTCGGGAAAGGTAAACGCACACGCCCATAGCCAGTACCAACGACGTAGGTTTCCTCGAGTTCAATGTCGAGACCTTCAGTCATAGCAGTAGCAAAATCGTCTGCGTTCAGACCAAGAGCGGATAATTCCTCGACTGCATTCTCCATGGCACGGGTGAATTTATTATTCATGTCACCTGCCGGCGGACGGTTTTCCACCTTAATGATCGACTTATCGTAAACATTGAGAAGCAAGTCATAAGAGAGATCAGCTTTTTTTGCCTCTTCCTCGGCAATGTTCATGAAAGAACCACCGGCGATATCACGAAAAAAATCTGATTTCCGCTTAGCACCTGGCGCGAACAGCGCTGCAGCTTCATCATTGAGCTGATTGAAAGTCGTATCCAGCACCGCTTTGGTCGCATCGGCGTTGGCTTTAAAACGGTCATCGGTCACGAACCCTTTACAGGTGGTCCGCAAATCATCCAACTGTTCGCGAAATTGTTCAAGGCGGAAGTTCCGCTCCAGAGACGACATAATATCATCCATGGAATCCTTGGCGCTGGCGACGTTCTCGAAGCCGCGGCGCATCAGAGTAAAGCGGGTTGAGATCATCGCTTCCTGTTTGGATACAGCAGCCGCCGTATCGTAATTGGAACGAGAGTTCGTGATACCTTGGCCCAAAACTTCCTTATCCTCGTCCATCAGGACGGCTTTGGTTGTCGTCGAACCAAGATCAATACCAATAAAACACTTCATAATTAAATGTCTCCTACACTCAAGCCGCTTGGCGTTTTTGTTCGATCATTTGGAAGTAACTTTCCAAACGGTTTTTAACGTTAGCGGGTGAGAAATAACGCGGATCGACCAAATCGGTTTCAATAAATGCGCCTGGTTTACCGGTAAGATTTTCGACTTCACGCAGCATCAGCAATTCGCCGGCAGCGAAGCTGTTGCAGCTCTTGATCGAGTTGATCAACAGACCGTCGGCTTCATAATCCTCAATATAGTCAGCCATCATTTTGGTGCGTTCAGGCAGGTTCCGGTTGGTGTAGCAACCGAGACAATATTCAGCCAGGCTTTCAATCGGATTTTCCGGATCATGGCGGAAACCGTCATAATCATATACGCCACCCACTTTAGAGTAGGAACTGGCGACACAAACCGCGCCTTCGTCGTAGAACATTTTCCAGAACTCGCGGAAATTGGTCCAGTTCGGCGGGCCTTCTGTAACCAGGCGGTATTTTTCCTTACCCATTTCGCCATCCGGCGTAACCGGACCTAAACCTTTGTCGGTGCGTTCTTGGATTTCACCACGGAGGAGATCGTAAAATTCTACAGCGTCTGTAGTGCCGCGGAAGGCCGAGAAAATTGGTCCAATATAATAGACCGCACCAAAATATCCATCGATGGGAGATGGTTTTTTCTTAGCCGATTGCAGCACCCAAACCAAATTGTCTTCGGCTTTAGCGGAATTCCGCATCAACTCACGTAATTTGTCGATGTCGAACTTAACGCCGGAAACCTGCTCCATGGTAGGAATGACTTCTTCCTTGATTTGTTTAACCACATAGTCACGCATACTTTGGGTAATTTGACCTTTGCCGTCACCCTGATAAGGAACATGCAGCATAACTGTTGGGCATTTATACTGCTCGCGCAGCAATTCAAACCATTTCAGGAAGGTGTAACAGCCGGTGTAGGACAACAATAACATGTCCGGGTTCGGCATGGGTTTGCCGTTAGGCGCGATATTGCCCTTGGCCATCATGCCGATGTCAGCTTTCACATAGGTGCAAACATCTTCCGAATGGCCCATCTTCTCGGCGTCAGATATCATTGCACCGGACTGCTTGCGCATGGCGTTACCGAGCGCATTGATTTCCGGCAGATTGTTGACAATATCAAAACAACGGGTCAACTCGTTAAGATTACCGGGAACAAATGTCGAAGATGTTTTTAGACCAAGTTCCTTGGCATTGGTCAGTTTCTCATAATTACCGGCAATCATTTCTTTCTGCTTCAACATTGAAGTATCTTTTTTGACTTCGGGATTGTTATCGTTACTCATGCTGCGCTCCATAGTTTGATTGAGTCTGCGAAAGTTCCGGCTTGTTCCCTGATAGGCTGCATTTGCCCGGAATTTTCGGCATATTGAAAGGAGATGTAAGGAATATTGGCGTCATCGAGAACATGGGCCAGCATCGGCTGGTCCAACAATGCGGGATCGCAGAAACTTGGGGCGGAGAAAATGACGCCTTCAGCACCCCTCGCACGGACTAACTCAACTATAAACTTGCCCTTTTTTTCTTCGCTTGGTTCGAATTTTGAGGCGAGATCCAATGAGTGTTTGAGGAAAGCTTCAGAGAGATTAAGCAGCGGATCACCATCGGTAGGAATGTCTTCAGTAATCATCCGATTGATCATCATGTAGTCATCATCTACCACATAACAGCCGGCTAGTTCGATGGATTTAACCAAACCTAGCGGCGGTTGTTCACAAAAGGATCCATTGAGAACGACGCGGCAGTTGTCTTTCATGCGGCGTTCTTCATTTTCGACGGCGGCTAGATAATCTTTCATCATTTGCGTATGATCTTCCGGCGTTAAAATTTCGCCGGCCCGCATCAGTAGATAGACTTCAGAAGCCGGCACTTTCCAAGGCTGATCCGAACGGAATTGATAGACTTTCCGGACCCAGTCACGGTTCTCATTGTAAACCTGGATCGAATTTCTGAGATCATCATCAGTAATTTCCCGGCCACCAAGTTTTTCCAGACCTTCGCGCAATTCCTGAAGATCGTTTTTGTAAAACTCGCCGCCAATATCGCTGCGGAAGTTCTGCGGCGTATCGAAATAACGGGCATAAACTTCGGGAAATAGCAATTTCCACACACCCGAGAGATTGCGGATTACGTCGCAAATACTTGGGAATAACATACCGTCAACAAAATCGAGGTTTTTCATAATGCCTAGTTCGACGGTCGAGCGCGGAATACGGCAAATGTAGCTTTGGTAGTAAGCGTCACCGTGGATAACTTCCATGGCGTCGCCACCACCCAGAATGCCTATGGGCAGCATTCCGGCAGCGTGAATTATTTCATTCGGCACGTAAACCGGCATATAACCAACTACTTTGCGCCCATCCTCGGCAACTTTCCATTCCCGCGCATATGTGAAGTTCAAATCTTCAAATATTTCTTCGCAACGGTCGATAATTTCTTTTACAGACATATCACTCATCTTTCCTTGTGGACTTAATTTCCTAAAATTTCGGTCCTATTGATTTTTCCAGACTGCTGAACGTTTTTCCAAAAATGCGTTCAAACCTTCAACCGCGTCCTCGGTTTCCATCAGTCCTGACGTGTATAATTCTTCGAGTTTTACCATTTTTGCCGCAAAGCGATCGGCGTAGTCTTCCCGCGCTGCCTGAACGGCGAAACGCAGGACACTGGCGCTGACGGGCGCCAACTGTTCGTCAAAATATGCAAGAGCGGCGGCTTCCGGGTCATCTGACAAGTCAGCCACTAAACCCATGGCGCTGGCTTCTTCAGTGGAAACCGACCGGCCGGAGAATAACATATCTTCGGCATGAATCTGACCAATTAGCTCGATTAAAAAGAAACTTGCGTAAGGTGCAAATACGCCGACTTTAATTTCGGGTTGGCCAAAAACGGCGTCAGGCGAAGCAAAAATCCGGCTGCCACCACAAGCGACTTCCAGACCGCCGCCCAGGCACTGACCCTGCACCGACACCAGG
>CAJWIB010000171.1 GCA_913041095.1 uncultured Rhodospirillaceae bacterium
GGCCGGTGTAAATTAACCATGATAGTGTAATAATGAAGGCGAAGTGCAACGGGATCTAACAGCTCACATCGGCCACAAAGTATAGTGAGATGAAGATTGTGCGAGGGAGATAAATCAATGGCAAATATGCGTTAGCTGCAAATCTGCGATAACACCTAGTCAAAGCACAACTATGCAGGTGCCCAGTCCAATTTAGGTGTGATGTACGAATACGGACAAGGTGTTCCTCAGGACTATATCCGTGCTCATATGTGGTACAACATTGCTGCATCATCTGGGGATAAGAACGCATCTATAAACAGAGACATCGTTGCGAAGAATATGAACCCTGCCGACATCTCTGCCGCACAGAAACTTGCCTGTGAAAGTGTCCGTAATAAATACAATGGGTGTTGAGTAGAAACTCCAACCACTCCCACCAATTCTCTGATATACTCACAGAATGAAACGATTGCTGCCAGTTCTGATGGGTTTTGCACTCCTGTTGTTATCTTCAACAGAGGGGTGGAGTACTGATTTTCAGAAAGAATTGGATGTATATAATGGAACGTTCGGGGTCAGTAAATTATTAAAATTTCAAAAACCGGTGATAATCGTGGCAGAACGAAGAATGGGTAAGAGGCGAAGGGTGCGCGGCAATAAAAAAAGAATGTTTCACTCCGAACCCTGTACGAAGTGCGAAGAGCTTGAAGGTTTTGTATCTCCAAGCGCGATCGATGATGAAATCCGTAGAATGGTTGGCAAATATAGAGGGGGTAGCGGTGCAGAAAATGTGGCAATCCAACAAGCTAGAGGCGTAATAGAAACGGGCCTCTATCCGGAATTCATCAGCGGGGCGCATTGTCCCGAAATTGACAGTGAAAAATGGGCTATCGACTATTCCCATAAACGTGGGAGAGCCGCATTACACAGAGGGGTTGACATCCCTCAGCCAAGAGGGACGCCCATACGGGCGGTGGCTGACGGAATCGTCGTCGGTCGGTTCCTGAACAAGGGCAGAAAAGATGGAATAGCAGTTTTTTTGCGACATACGCCCGAGCAAACTGGCCTAAAGTTCTGGACTTATTCTCAGTACACCCATCTTCAGGAAATGTCTCCATTGCCCATCGGCGCAAAAGTCAAAATAGGCGTTGAAATCGGTAAGACGAGCAATACCGGTAGAATGGGTAGGAGAATACGCCGTGACGCTCTCCATTTTGCTATCTTTTACAGTGCATATCCGGAATGGTCCAACGACGGCAGTATCGTGACTCCTAAAAAGGGGTATTTCATGGACCCCAATGCGTTTTACCGGCTTCAGCCTCCGTATGATTCCCAATCCATGTTGAAATTGCCCAAGAATCAAAAAGCCGTTCCCATACCTTACATGAGAACCAACGGCTCCTTTGTACCAATGGAGACCAAACGCATTTGGCCTTATCCCTGCGAGTAAATTATATTAAATATTGTCTCCCGTCAGCGCCTATGGCACGAGCTTGTAGTATTTGATAAGAGAAAGGATCAAACGAAAGACAATCGAAACCAGGCGTTTGCATCATCGCAAATACGCCGCTTAATATAAACAACCAGATGAGACAGAGGCTCCATTAAATCAAATTAAAGTCTGGGCCAAAAACTCTGACGACGGATATTAGCCTCATACCAAAACCACTGGTTTCCGTATTCTAAATTTCCAATCCTCTGTGTTCTCTGTGGTCTTTGTAGTTTGAATTCTTCGTGTACTTCGTGATCTTAGTGGTGAATTAAACTACTTCAGCGCACCAATAGAGGACACCTTAGGCAACCAAAGTACAGGGTGACAGGATGTGCCAAGAAGATGTCCCCGTTAAATTATTCTCCCCACTTCTCCGCGGCGGCATTATCGGCAGCTTTAGCTTCCACCCAGGTCGTACCGTCGGGGGTTTCTTCGCTTTTCCAGAAAGGCGCCTTGGTCTTAAGCCAGTCAATCAAGAATTCACACGCTTCAAAGGCCGCCTTGCGGTGGGCCGAGGCGGTGACCACCAGGACAATTTGCTCACCCGGCTCAAACCGGCCGTAGCGATGAATAATAAGGCTATCGTCCAAGGGCCAGCGTTCACGGGCTTCGGCTTCAATTTTAGCCAGTTGTTTTTCGGTCATGCCGGGGTAATGCTCAAGGGTCATCGCCGTTATGGCAGAATTTTCACCACTATCCCGAACCAAACCGAGAAAACTGCAAACCCCGCCAACATTAGTGCTTACCGCAGAAATCCTGGCGATCTCGGCACCAGCATCAAAATCCTCAGCCTGAATTCTGATCGTCATTAGCCACCTGTCATCGGCGGAAAAAAGGCGACTTCGTCGCCATCTTTGAGCGCCGCGTCAAACTCGACATGTTCCTGATTAACGGCGACCCGGATATGATTGCGATCCGCGAACGCATCTGTATAGCCGCCACCCCGGGCCTCCAGCCAATCAAGCAAGCTATTTACATCCTCGACGCCAGCGGGCAGGTCGATATCTTCCTCGGCAATATTGGCCTTTTCCCTGAAATGGGCGAAATAAAGAATTTTCATAATTTACATAACCTCACTAAAGGGCAAAAAGTCGATCAACTCGCCTTCAGTTATACCCTCACATTCTTCCGACAGTTCAATCAAGCCATCACTCTCGACCATCGAAGAAATAATACCCGAGCCATCGGCCTCGTATTTTATCGCCACCGGCTTGTTGGCGCCATCTTGTTCAAGTCGGGCCCTGAGCCATTCCCGGCGTCCGGGCTTTTTTTTGAAATCAAACCCTGCCGGTACTTGAAACAAGTTGGGTTCCAGCTCACTGGCCCCCGAGAGCAACAATATCAGCGGCCGGGCAATGCGCAGAAAGGTCACCATAACTGCCACCGGATTTCCGGGCAGACCGACAAACGGCACCTGCACCCCTTCCCGTTCGATATGGCCAAGGGCGATGGGGCGGCCGGGCTTAATCGCCAAATTCCAAAAATTTAGCGCGCCGAGATCTTCAACAATGGCTTTGATGTGATCTTCTTCCCCTTTGGAGACGCCGCCCGAGGTTATCAGGAGATCGTGATCATCGGCTGCCTGCCACAGGCCAGCCCGGATATCACCGGGCACATCCGGGAAAATGCCGACATCGGTAACATCACAGCCCAGTCTTTCGAGCATTGAAATAATCGAATAGCGGTTGGCATCATAGATACAGCCCGCTACCAAGGGCGCGCCAACATCTTGAATCTCATCACCAGTCGAAAAAACCGCAACCCGCAAACGGCGGCAAACCTCAATTTCACAGTAGCCCAGCGAAGCCGCCATCGAGATATCCTGCGGCCGCAGCTTGTGGCCGGGAGTTAGAATAACCTCACCCATCTTTACGTCTTCGCCCTTTTTTCGGTGGTTGGCGTGTTGTTTTATGCCGGCCGGCAATACGACGTTATCACCATCAACTTTGATGTCTTCGACCATAAAGATGGTATCCGGGCCATCATCCCCGTCGCCTTCGGGAACGGGTGCACCGGTAAATATTTGCACCGCCTCGCCGCGCTTGGCGGGCCGGTTTAACGGATGGCCGGCGGCAATCCTGCCGGTAACCGGCAATCTGGCTTCAGCGCCCTTAGTGAGATCGTCGTAATAAACCGCATAGCCGTCGACAGCCGAATTATCATGTGGGGGAATATCATGCTGGGCAGTAAGTTCGCTTGCCAGGATGCGGTCCAAAGCTTCCCGCACCGGTACTTTTTCGGATTGGCCGATACCACCGAGAATTTCCGAAAAGCGCGCAATCGCCTCGGCGACGGTAATCGGTTCCTCTGAGGCTCTAAAGCAATCGTCTAATTCGCTCATGTCAGGCCGCCTTTAAACTACAACGATCAAGAATAAAATCGGCGATCCCATTAACATCGTTTAAATCGAGCATTGGCACTGACAACCCGGCCAAGGCTTCATCGCTGGCGACAGCGATTATTTCCGGGTCATCCTTTTGCAGCAAAGGCTTGCCGATCGAGGGCCGGTGGATTTCCATTTTGAGATGGGAGTGCCATTTAAAACCTTCGACCAGCAAGAGATCGACCGGTGACATGCGTGCGATCAACTCGTCCACGCTGGGTTCATCTCCGTCTCTGACTTCATGCATGAGCGCCCATCTTTGAGAGGCGGAAATCATGACCTCGCTGGCGCCGGCTTGGCGATGTTCATAGGAATCCTTGCCCGGCACATCGATATCAAACTTATGATGAGCGTGCTTCATTGTTGATACCGTCAAGCCGCGGCTGACGAATTCCGGGATAAGCTTGACGATCAGTGTTGTCTTGCCACTGCCACTCCATCCGGCGAGACCAAAAATCTTCATAGTCATGCCGCCGGTTGATTCTCTTTAATGTCGGTTACGGATTCAGCCTTTTCAGCTGCTTCGATTTGCTGACTATCCATTTCGTCAACATGGTGCAGTCCGGCACGGAGATAATCATAACCAGTGATCAAAGTCATTAACGCCGCAATCCACAGGCCAATCACGCCAACGTCAGTTGTGGTCAAAGGCCCAAACATCGGGCCTGCCGGACCGACGATCAAAAACCCGAGCATCAGCATTTGCAGGGTAGTTTTATATTGCGCGAGACGGCTTACCGGCACACTGACCTGAACTCCGGCAAGAAATTCCCGTAATCCCGAGACCAGTAATTCGCGGCACAATATGACCACAGCTGGCAGAATAGCGACCCCGGGAATGAGGTCGAAAGCAACGAGCATCAAAATCAGTGACGACACCAATAATTTATCGGCAATCGGATCGAGAAACTTTCCTAAAGCCGACTGTTGCTTCATGGCACGGGCTAAATAACCGTCAAAAAAATCGGTAATTCCGGCAAACGTTAAAATCGCCAAGCCAAGCCAATTGCCGAGTGGCGACTCCAGATAAAACGTCGCGACCAATAACGGAATAGACGCGATGCGTGAGAGCGTCAGAAGGTTGGGAATATTTGTTAGCATCGCGGGTTACCTAAACATCCTACTACTTGTTGGTTATTCCTCGGGATGGAACCAATCATAAATTTTAACAGCCATTGCCCGACTGATACCATCAACTGATTCAAGATCTGTCAATCCAGCCCCGGCAACAGCACGGGCTGAGCCAAAGTGATGTAATAACGCCTTTTTCCGCATTCCGCCAACACCTTGAATTTCGTCCAAAGGAGACCGCTCTATCCGTTTACCACGGCGCGCCCGGTGGGTGCCAATCGCAAAGCGGTGAGCTTCATCCCTCAGCCGTTGAAGAAAGTACAGGACAGGATCGCGGCTGTCCAAGCTAAAGGGCTTTTTGTCAGGTAAAAACAACCGCTCCCGGCCGGCGTTCCGGTCAGGCCCCTTGGCGATAGCAGCGACACCAACATCACTAATGCCAAGCTCTTCAAAGACTTCGAGTGCCACGCCAAGGTGCCCGGCGCCGCCATCAATTATGATAAAGTCTGGCCATTGGCCATCCTGGCGATCTGGATCTTCTTTAAGGGCGCGGGAAAATCGGCGGGTCAGTACTTCCCGCATCATTGCGTAATCGTCACCGGCCTGTGCTTCTCCAGCTGCGGCATCCAGCAAGACGGTGTGAATATTAAATTTGCGATAGGCATTTTTGATAAATCCTTCCGGACCGGAAACGATCATGCCACCAACTGCACTGGTGCCACCGGTATGGCTATTGTCGTAAACTTCAATTCGCTCCGGCGGGGCTTCCAATTGAAAAGGCTCAACCAGCGCATCTAAAAGTTTTCGCTGCGAGGCACTTTCCGCCATACGGCGGCCAAGTGCCTTGCGTGCATTCTCCAACGCCAGGCCAATGAGATTTTTCTTCTCGCCCCGGCTTGGCACTTCAACCCGGACTTTGCGCTCGGCCCGATTACTCAAGGCTTGGGTGAGAACCATCTTTTCCGGCACGGTTTCACTCAACAGCAGCAGTTTAGGCGGTACTTTGTTGGCATAAAACTGGCCGATAAAAGCCTCAAGAATTTGACCCGTATCGGCATCAGACGGATGGCTCGGATAATAGGCGCGATTGCCGTAATTACAGCTGGCGCGGAGAAAAAATACTTGGATACAGGTTTGACTACCGGCTTGATACAAACCAATGATATCCGCCTCATCAACTTGGGCGGCATGGATATCTTGATGTGCCTGAATAGAGGTCATAGCGTGTATTCTATCTCGGATTTCTGCCGCTTTTTCATACTCTTGAGCATCACTGGCGGATTGCATATCAGCCGCCAGCTGCTTCTGAATAGCGACTGATTTTCCGGTTAAAAAGGCCCGCGCCTGATCGACCAGACCGAGATACTCCGGTTGGTCCATGAT
>CAJWIB010000172.1 GCA_913041095.1 uncultured Rhodospirillaceae bacterium
GATCCTTGGCTCTGCATCTATTCAGTTGGCTCAAAACGTTAACTGATTTCAGATTATGAAGATTTAATGGTCAATCGATCAAGAAGTGTTGAAAATGGGAAATTCTTAAGCAATAATAATATTCATTACAGAGTTACCCCAAAGGTGATCCTGGAATTCTGCATGCTCTTCCCCCCATTTTGAGCGAAAGAAATGGATCACTGGTCGAGCGGCTTGGCTTAATTGCCAAGCCGCTTTTTTTTGGGCACTTTTTATTTCGGCGCATAAGCACCGGTGCGCCTTGCACTTGCCAATTGGACCTTTATATTGCGGCCCAATTGGATTCAGAAATTTCTCGTAAGGGACTTCATTCAATCATGCCAACCTTCAGAACTCTTGATGACCTCGATTTAGCCGGTAAGCGTGTGCTGCTCAGGGTCGATATGAATGTACCGATGCGGGATGGCGTTGTCACCGATCCGGCGCGGATTGAAAAAATAGTACCTACCATCAGCGAAATTTTAACCGGTGGCGCCGGTATTGTTCTGGCCAGTCATTTTGGCCGTCCCAAAGGCGAGGTTGTGCCCGAAATGTCTTTGGCACCCTTGGCCGAAGTTTTAAGCGGTTATCTCGTGGACACCGAGGTAATTTTTTCTGCCGATGGCGCACATGTGGCTCATCCTGGCGAAATCGTGCTACTAGAGAATTTGCGCTTCAATGCAGGCGAAGAGGGCAATGATCCAGATTTTGCCAAAAGTCTCGCCGCCCATGGCGACATCTATGTCAATGATGCTTTCTCCTGTGCGCACCGGGCCCACGCCTCAATTGATGGTGTGGCGCGGCTCTTGCCAGCAGCAGCCGGCCGATTGATGCAGCAGGAATTAGAAGCGCTTTGCGGCGCGCTGGAAAGCCCTATTCATCCGGTGGCGGCACTGGTGGGCGGTAATAAAATATCAACCAAGCTTGGCGTGCTGGAAAATCTTATCACCAAAGTCGATCATTTGATCGTTGGCGGCGCCATGGCCAACACCTTCTTATTTTCGGCTGGTCTAACCGTTGGTCAATCGCTCTCAGAAGAAGACATGGCGGAGACGGCCCGGACGATCATTGCCAAGGCCAAAGAGACGGGATGTAAAATTCATCTGCCGATCGATGCCGTGGTAGCCGGAGCGTTGGAAGCAGGTACCGCAACAGCAACTGTCGCCATAGATGCGGTGCCGGCGGATCAAATGATCTTGGATGTCGGGCCTAAGACTACTGCAGCGATCTCGGCGCTGCTCAGCGATTGCAATACTCTGGTTTGGAACGGCCCCCTCGGCGCCTTTGAATTTGAACCCTTTGATCGAGGCACTAATGCCACCGCCCAGGCCGCGGCCAAGCTCACCCAAACAGGTTCTCTCTTAAGTGTGGCTGGTGGCGGTGACACCATGGCGGCACTTGCCAATGCCGGGGTCACTGAAACGTTTTCCTATATCTCATCGGCCGGCGGCGCCTTCCTCGAATGGCTTGAAGGTAAAACCCTCCCTGGTATCGCCATGTTGATGGGGTAGTAACGGGTACATGTTCTTGGCACGTGTTATCGACTTATCAATTTGTCGCCTAACGTGTCCTCTCTTGCGGTGATGAAGCAGATTATTTCACCACAGATTTCACAGAGAAAGAAATTTGCGTTTGTACGGAAAACCGGTGGTTTCGGTACCACTTCAAAATGTCAGCTTTACCTCTGAGCAGATATTGAAAGCAAGTTTGACGGTAGCTTACAGGGTCGTCAGTTGGTTTTTATCACGCTGGTCGTTCAGCGGTGACAAGCATCCCAATAATCCTACCTTCCTTTCTGGAGCGCATCGCATTGGTCTGACGCTCAGGCATGTCTTCGCCCAAAATCACGCTTTGCGCCAAATCGTCAGTAGATTGTCTCGCGGCATTTCCCGAGCCGCCTGTTCTGCTCCGGTTTTCAATGTTGGTGAACCCGACCTCTTCCAGACATTGAATAATCATCTCGGGCGTGCTGAGAAAACTGTATGCCGGGTCTCTGGCCCAAGGCAATGGATAATAAGGTTCTCCGGCAGGTCCTCCAGCCAAATGGCTGAACGTGTATTGACCACCCGGAACAAGCACGCGATAGGTCTCAGCGAACATTCTGGTTTTATCCCTGACATTCATGGTGACGTTTTGACACCACACAAGATCAAAGCTCTGATCTTCTTGGTGAATATCGGTGACGCTTCCCTGGTTGACAGAAATCCTGTCATCAATGCCGCAAAGTTTGTTCAGACGCGCCGCCGCTTCGACATATTCCAGCGTGAGGTCAATCGCCTCGATCTGACAACCAAATGTGTGGGCGAGATATCGGCTTGAGCCGCCAACGCCACATCCGGCATCAAAAACCTGAGTGTTTTCCATAATTTTAACCATTCTGGCTTGGGCGATTGTCGAATTAAGGCCACCCCCATGCAACTGATCCACCAAATTTAGCATCCCGACTGTAAGTTTTTTTGTGTCATGTCCCGCTACTTCTAAAGTTTTCAATATGCGGTCGGTGAGATTGTTCAAAGCATAATGTGTTTGGATCGCAGACGTTGTGTCAGTCATGTTTTATCCCTGATTATTGATCGCTTCTAAAAGTATCATCCCTCGTGGAAACAACCGAACCAACTCCGTCCCGCACACGTTCTAAAAAGTGTACTTCATCCGAAAATTAAAGCCAAAGATTAATTATCACTCATATCCCTTCCGTCATCCCGGACTTGATCTGCCTGCGCGTAGCTTCGGCGAAGGCAGGTCCGGAGTCCATCTTTTGGCCAAACAAATTTTATTTTTAAATTTTGTCTTTTGCTGGAACAACAAATCAAACCACGAAGCACTCAAAGAACGCGAAGCAAAATTAGTAACTTTGCGTATTCTGTGCGCTCTGTGGTGAATGGGCGTCTTAAAGATGGATGCGGCATAACTGCCAGTACTTGCAAGTAGCTAACGGCTACTCGGCGGCGGCCTGTTCCGATTGATAAATAAGCACCGGGGTGCGGGCAGCCTTGGTTTCATTAAGGCGGCGGCGCGGCGTATATATCGGTGCTGCTTTAAAATCATCGGCATTGCCGTTCTGCGCTTTCTCGGCCAGCGCCCGGATAACACCGATAAACTCATCGAGGGTCGCTTTGCCTTCGGTTTCAGTCGGCTCCATCAACAGCGCGCCGTGGACAACCAGTGGGAAATACATAGTCATCGGATGGAAGCCCTCATCGATCATCGCCTTGGCAAAATCGAGAGTGGTGACATCGGTATCTTTCAAGAACCGGTCATCGAATAGTACTTCATGCATGCAGGGCCCATCGTAAGACAGGGTTAAAATATCGCTGAGTTCAGCCATCAGATAATTGGCATTGAGCACGGCATCGCTTGAGGCCTGACGCAAGCCTTCCGCACCCATCGACAGCATATAAGCCAGCGAGCGGACAATCACGCCGAACTGGCCGTGAAAGCCTTTCATCCGGCCAAACGGTTGGTCGTTGCCTGCGTCAGCCACGTGTTCGACCATATCAAAGCCATCTTTACCGTGCACGATATAAGGCAGCGGCGCATAGGCTTCGAGCGCTTCGGACAGCACCACTGGTCCGGCTCCCGGCCCGCCGCCGCCATGCGGCGTCGAGAACGTCTTATGCAAATTAAGATGCATGGCGTCAATACCGAGATCGCCCGGTCTGACCCGGCCGACAATGGCATTGAAATTGGCGCCGTCACAGTAGACAAGTCCGCCGCATTCATGCACCGCCTGGGTTATTTCGATAATCTCATTTTCAAATAAGCCGCAGGTGTTGGGATTGGTCACCATGATCGCGGCGACATCCGGTCCAAGTTTTTTTTTGAGGGCTTGGAGATCGACCCGGCCTTGCCCGGTCGCCGGGATGGCTTCAACTTTATAGCCGCACATATGGGCACTCGCCGGGTTGGTACCGTGGGCTGATTCCGGCACCAGCACACGCTGTCGTGCATCTCCTCTAGCCTCTAAAGCCACCCGGATGGTCATCAAGCCACAGAGCTCACCATGCGCACCGGCGGCCGGAGACATTGCCACGGCTGGCATACCGGTTAAGACTTTCAGCCAATGCGCCGTCATATCGAGCAGCTCATAGGCACCTTGCACGGTTGCTTTTGGCTGCAAGGGATGAATATCAGCGATACCAGGTAGGCGTGCCATCTTTTCATTGAGCCTCGGATTATGCTTCATGGTGCAGGAGCCCAAGGGATAAAACCCGCCATCAATGGCAAAATTTTTCTGGCTGAGACGTAGATAATGCCTAACCACCTGCGGTTCAGACAATCCCGGTAGCCCGATGGGATCTTTCCGTGCCGCATCACCGAGGCGGCTTTTGACATTGGTAAGTTCCGCTGGATTTGGTAAATCTACTGCTGTCATACCCGGTGAGTTTTGCTCAAAGATCAGTTTTTCCTCAAGCTGCAAGGCGCGGTTGCCGGTGGCCATCTCCATCAGAGGGCCTCCTCTAATGCACCAACCAACTGATCCATATCTGTTGGTGTTACTGTCTCCGTAGCTGCCACCAACAACAAATTTTCAAGCGCTTTGTCACTGGGATAGAGTCTCGAAGCAGGCAAACCTGCCAATAGGTCATTTTCTGCCAGGGCATCAACCACACCCGCTGCCGGCTGGTTGAGGCGCAGGGTAAATTCGTTAAAAAAAGTGTCGTTGATCACCTCAACGCCTTTAACCGCGTCAAGCTTGTCGGCAAGCGCAATTGCCGTCGCGTGGTTCAGTTGAGCGAGACGGGTAAAGCCCGCCTCACCCAATAGCGTCAGATGGATCGAGAACGCCAAGGCACAGAGGCCTGAGTTGGTGCAGATGTTACTGGTCGCTTTCTCCCGGCGGATATGCTGTTCCCGGGTCGACAAAGTCAGCACCCAGCCGCGCTTGCCTCCAACGTCTTCGGTTTCCCCGACTAGGCGGCCTGGCATTTGGCGGAGATATTTTCTCCTGACCGCGAACAGCCCAACATGGGGTCCGCCGAAATTGAGCGCATTGCCCAACGATTGGCCTTCGGCAGCGACAATATCCGCCTCCATATCACCGGGCGACAAGACAGCGCCCAGCGACACAATCTCGGTGACGACCACGACCAGCAAGGCACCTTTGTTATGGCATGCCACAGCCAATTCTGAATGATTACGTACCTGACCAAAAAAGCCGGGGTTTTGCACGATCACGCAGGCGGTTTCATCATCGATTTGAGCAGCGAAATCTTCTTGAGCCAAGGGATCAGCCGGATTGGTGACAATATCGATGGTGAGAAATTTAGCATTGGTGGCCGTGACTTCCGCATAATGCGGATGCAGCCCGCCCGATAAGATAACTTTGTTCCGCCGGGTTATCCGGCACGCCATCATCGCCGCTTCGGCGGCAGCCGTTGCGCCGTCATAGAGCGAGGCATTGGCAATCTCCATGCCGGTAATCATTGCGACCTGAGTTTGAAACTCGAACAATGCTTGGAGCGTACCCTGCGAAACTTCCGGCTGGTAGGGTGTGTAAGAGGTCAGAAATTCGCTGCGCTGGATAAGATGATCGGCAGCGGCCGGAATGTGATGGGAGTAATTGCCGGCGCCGAGGAAAAAAGGTGCCGCTCCGGAACCGAGATTTTTTGCCGCCAAACCTGAGATAATCTGTTCAACCTCCAGCTCACCCTTCACGCCCGGTAAATCAACCGGCTGATCAAGCAAAACCTCGGTGGCAACATCTTTGTAGAGCGCCGCCATATCTGGTGCGCCGATTGCCACCAGCATATCCTGGCGATCCTGATCAGTGAGCGGCAGGTAACGCATTAGTTGAGTTCCGCGACATATACCATATAGGCATTCTCATCCATCAAGCCGTCGATATCGGCGGCATTGTTGAATTTAATTTTATAGAACCAGCCGGCACTTTGCGCATCCGAATTAACGGTTCCAGGATTATCTTCTAAATCTTTGTTGGTTTCGACAATTTTGCCATCGGCCGGAGCATAAACCTCAGAGGCTGCCTTGACGGATTCGACTACCGCCGCTTCATCGCCTTTGTTGAAACTGGTGCCTGCTTCCGGCACTTCAACATAAACTACATCACCAAGCTGACCTTGTGCGTAGTCTGAGATACCGACCGTGCCGATATCGCCATCTATGGCAATCCATTCATGATCTTCAGTAAATTTCAATGTTGCCATTTTTTGTCTTCCTGTTCCTCATCCTCGATAATAATTTTGTTCCACGAACGGCAGTTTGATTACTTTTGAATTTAACCTTTTACCCCGTACCGTCAATTGAATCGTT
>CAJWIB010000173.1 GCA_913041095.1 uncultured Rhodospirillaceae bacterium
GCTCAAAAACTTGGGATGAGTGCCCATTTCGCAGAAAATGGCCAACACATTCCGGTTACGGTCCTGAAGCTGGACAACTGTCAAGTTGTTGCTCAGCGAACCCAGAAAAAAGATGGCTACACAGCCGTTCAACTTGGTGTTGGCGAAGCCAAAGTTAAAAACGTATCAAAACCGATGCGTGGCCACTTTGCCAAATCAAAAGTCGAACCTAAAAGCCACGTAGTTGAATTTCGTGTTTCCGATGACGCCTTGATTGATGTCGGTACCGAATTAACCGCCGATCACTTTGTCGCCGGCCAATATGTTGATGCGGTTGGAACCTCGCAAGGTAAGGGCTTTGCCGGTGGCATGAAACGCCATGGCTTTGCTGGTCTGCGTGCATCTCACGGCGTTTCAGTTTCTCACCGAGCCCTCGGCTCAACAGGTCAATGTCAGGATCCTGGTAAAGTCTTCAAAGGCAAGAAAATGGCGGGTCAAATGGGTAATGCTCAAGTGACCACACAAAGCCTTGAAATTGTTTCAACCGACGCAGATCGCGGTATAATTCTGGTTAAAGGGTCCGTTCCAGGTTCTAAAGGTGGCTATGTTTTATTGAGCGACGCTTTGAAAAAACAGCTGCCGGAAGATGCCCCAATGCCAGCTGGTATTCGCGGTGGCGCGGTTTCAACTGAAGAAGAAACCTCGCAAGAGGAGGCGGCTCCAGAAGAAGTCGTCGAGGAAGTAGCAGAAGCTCAGGAAGAAACTCCCGCAGAGGAAGTACCGGCTGAAGAAGAAACTCTCGCCGAAGAAAACACAGACGCATCCGATGATGATGCGGAAAGTAAGGACTAAGACCAATGAAGTGTTCGGTTATAGATATATCTAACAAGAAGGTGGGGGACATCGATCTCGATGAGTCCGTCTTCGGTGCGCCAGCTCGGCCCGACATTTTGTCGCGGATGGTTAATTGGCAGCTCGCCAAGCGGCGGTCTGGCAATCACAAAACCAAACAGCGGGCTGAAGTCAAAGGCTCAACCGCCAAGCCGTTTAATCAAAAAGGTACAGGCCGCGCCCGCCAGGGCGATAAAAAATCCCCGCATATGCGCGGTGGTGGCGTTGCCTTTGGCCCGGTCGTCCGCTCACATGTGTTCAAAATGCCGCGGAAAGTACGCCAGCTCGCTCTGCGCACGGCGCTCTCCACAAAACAGGCCGACGGTAAATTAATTGTCTTGAGCGAAGCTAAATCCAAATCAGCCAAAACCGGTGATCTAGCTAAACAAGTTAAAAAGCTTGGCTGGGAGAATGCTTTAATCATCGATGGTGCAGAGGTTGACCAAAACTTCGTTCTGGCCGCGCGTAATATCAAAGGTATCGATGTGCTGCCGCAGCAAGGTGCCAATGTTTATGACATTCTCCGCCGTGATACTTTGGTTTTAACCAAGGTTGCGGTTGAGAAATTGGTGGAGCGTCTCAAATGAGCAAGCACAGTCATCTCGGCAAAAACGTGAAATTGAGCCAGGAACGGATGTATGAACTCATCCGTTCGCCGATTATCACGGAAAAATCGACGATCATCTCTGAGTATAATCAGGTGAGCTTTAGAGTGCCGCTTGAAGCAACCAAGCCGGAGATCAGAGCAGCCGTTGAAGGCCTGTTCGACGTTAAAGTTAAAGCGGTCAATACAATCGTGCAAAAGGGAAAAGTGAAACGTTTCCGGGGTCATCTCGGCAAACGCTCTGATTTTAAAAAAGCAATCGTGACATTGGTGGACGGCGATTCCATCGATATCACGACGGGAGTATAAAAGATGGCGCTTAGAAATTTTAAGCCGACTTCTCCGTCACGCCGTAATCTGGTTCTGATTGACCGTTCCGATCTGTGGAAAGGGAAGCCGGAAAAAAGCCTCACCGAAGGTTTGTCCAGTAAAGGCGGCCGGAACAACAAAGGCCGGATTACAGCACGGCGTCGTGGCGGCGGGCATAAACGCCGCTATCGGATCATTGACTTCAAACGGCGGAAATTTGATATGCCGGCAACGGTCGAGCGGATCGAGCATGATCCCAACCGGAGCGCCTTTATTGCTTTGATCAAATATGAAGACGGTGAAAAAGCCTACATCATCGCGCCTCAGCGTTTACAGCCTGGTGATACGGTTGTTTCCGGTGAGAAAGTTGATATCAAACCCGGTAATGCGTTGCCGATGGCGAATATTCCGGTCGGCACGATCATTCATAATGTTGAGCTTAAAGTTGGCGGCGGTGCCCAAGTTGCCCGTTCTGCCGGTACTTATGTTCAATTGATTGGTAAAGACCAAGGCTATGCCCAGCTGCGTATGAACTCTGGTGAAATCCGCATCGTTCGCGCTGAATGCATGGCGACAATTGGTGCTGTCTCCAATTCTGATAAAGCGAATATCAAACTTGGTAAAGCTGGTCGTAAGCGATGGTTGGGCAAACGCCCGGCCGTACGTGGCGTGGCGATGAACCCAGTTGATCACCCCCATGGTGGTGGTGAAGGCCGGACCTCAGGTGGCCGTCATCCGGTGACACCATGGGGCAAGCCAACCAAGGGTAAACGTACTCGTAGCAACAAGAAAACTGATCGGCTGATTATCCGCCGGCGGAAACGTTAAGGAGAAACCGTGGCTCGTTCTGTATGGAAAGGACCGTTCGTCGATTCCTATCTGCTTAAGAAAGCAGAAGCATCGCGTGCATCCGGTCGAAATGATGTGATTAAAACCTGGTCCCGTCGCTCGACTGTTCTACCACAATTCGTGGGTTTGACCTTCGGTATTTATAACGGCCGGAAATTTATCCCAGTTTTGATAACCGAGAATATGGTCGGTCACAAAATGGGAGAATTCTCCCCGACGCGGACCTATCTCGGTCATACGGCCGATAAAAAAGTGAAGAGGGAATAGTCATGGGCAAGAAAGCAGCAGCCCGTCGTTTTGCCGATAATGAAGCCATAGCGTATGGCAAAATGATTCGGACCTCACCGCAAAAGATTAATTTGGTAGCCGAAAGCATTCGCGGTAAATCCTGCGAAGCGGCACTAAACGATCTGACATTCTCGACCCGCCGGATTGCCGGCAAGGTTAAAAAAGTACTGCAATCGGCTATTGCCAATGCGGAGAACAACCAGCACCTCGATATCGACCGACTGTATGTTGCCGAGGCAAGCACTGGCCGCGCATTTGTAATGAAACGTTGGCGTCCACGGGCTCGCGGCCGTACCGGCAGAATTTTTAAACCGTTCAGCAACTTGACCATCGTTGTTCGTGAACGTGAGGAGACTGCATAATGGGTCAAAAAGTAAACCCGATCGGCTTTCGCTTAGGGATCAACCGTACCTGGGATTCCCGTTGGTATGCTGAAGCCGGCAGTTATGCAGATCAGTTGCATGAAGATTTGGCTATTCGTGAGTTCCTGCAAGATCGCTTGAAACAGGCCAGTCTCAGCAAGATCATTATCGAACGTCCCGCCAAGCGTGCACGCATTACCATTCATACCGCACGTCCCGGCGTTGTAATCGGTAAAAAAGGTGCTGACATTGAAATGCTGCGTAAAGCACTTTCAGAGCGTACCGGCGACGACGTTAGTCTGAACATTGTTGAAATCCGTAAGCCTGAAATTGATGCAACTTTGATCGCTGAAAATATTGCCCAGCAGTTGGAACGCCGGATTGCTTTCCGTCGCGCCATGAAACGCGCCGTGCAATCAGCTATTCGCCTCGGCGTTGAAGGTATCCGCATCAATTGTGCCGGTCGTTTGGGCGGTGCTGAAATTGCCCGTACGGAATGGTACCGCGAAGGTCAGGTGCCGCTCCACACGTTGCGTGCCGACATCGATTATGGCGTCGCTCGTGCCAAAACAACCTATGGCATTTGCGGAGTTAAAGTCTGGGTCTATAAAGGTGAAATTCTAACCCATGATCCGATGGCACAGGATAAAAAGGCAGAAGCACAGCAGCCGGTCCGTTAATTGAATTTTTGAGTAAGAAAGTCTAAAGTAATGTTGCAACCAAAACGCACCAAATACCGGAAGGCCCATAAAGGGCGGATTCACGGCGCGGCTAAGGGTGGTACAGATCTTAACTTTGGCGCCTATGGCTTAAAAGCGATGTCACCGGCGCGTATTACGTCGCGTCAAATCGAGGCGGCTCGCCGGGCCATGACCCGCCACATGAAACGTGCCGGACGTGTTTGGATTAGAATTTTTCCTGACGTCCCGGTATCGCAAAAACCAGCAGAAGTTCGTCAAGGTAAAGGTAAGGGGAACCCTGAATTTTGGATTGCTCGGGTAAAACCAGGCCGGGTCATGTTTGAACTGGATGGTGTGCCGGAAGACGTGGCACGCCGCGCTTTTGAATTGGCGGCTGCTAAATTGCCGATCAATACCAAGTTCGTTCAACGTCTCGGAACAGGAAACTAAGTCGATGAAAGCTGAAGACGTACGTGTAAAAACAATCGATGAGTTGAACGATCAACTCAATGATTTGAGTAAAGAAGCATTTAATCTGCGTTTCCAGGCAGCCTCGGGCCAATTGGAAAACACCGCCCGGGTACGCGAAGTTCGCCGTGATCTAGCGCGGGTTAAAACGATTTTGAATGAGAAAAAGCGCGAAAGTGCATCTTAAGGAGTTAGTTGATGTCTAAGCGAATTATGCAAGGTGTCGTGGTAAGCGACAAAATGGATAAGACGGTCGTCGTCAATGTCGAGCGACGCACACAGCATCCACTCTACAAAAAGTTTATTCGGCGTTCGAAAAAATATTTGGCCCATGATGAAGGCAATACCTACAAAGAAGGTGATGTCGTTCAAATACAGGAGTGCCGACCAATTTCAAAACGCAAAACGTGGGAAGTAATCACCGCAGCGGAATAAGCCGCTGCAAGTGAGTGGGTAAAGGAAAAGTAATATGATCCAGATGCAAACCAACCTGGATGTCGCCGATAACTCAGGCGCGAGACGGGTGCAGTGCATCAAGGTTCTTGGCGGGTCCAAGCGCCGGACGGCTTCAGTTGGCGACGTAATTGTCGTCTCGGTAAAAGAAGCTATTCCGCGCGGCCGCGTTAAGAAAGGTGAGATGCACCGGGCTGTAGTTGTCCGGACCAAAAAAGAGATCCGTCGTAATGATGGCAGCGCTATCCGGTTCGACAACAATGCAGCGGTTTTGATCAGTCCGCAAAATGAGCCGGTTGGGACCCGTATTTTTGGCCCGGTTACGCGTGAGCTGAGGGGGAAAAAATTTATGAAAATTATTTCTCTTGCGCCGGAGGTTCTGTAGATGACGAAATTTAAAGTCAAAAAGGGCGACCGGGTGATCGTTCTGATCGGTAAAGACAAGGGCAAGACAGGCGAAATCTTGAAAATGTTCCCGGACGGCCAGCGCGCCATTGTTCAAGGTGTCAATATGGTAAAACGTCATACTGCGCCGTCGCAAGCCGGTGCCGGTGGGATTGTTGAAAAAGAATCGACCATTCATATTTCCAACCTTGCTCACGTCGATCCGCAAGACAGCAACGCAACACGCGTCGGCTATAAGACTTTGGATGACGGACGGAAAGTCCGTTATGCCAAACGTTCCGGCGAAGTTGTCGATATATAGGGTGAATTGAGATGACTCGTTTAAGCGAAAGCTTCAATTCTGAAGTAAAACCGGCCCTGATTTCTCGGTTTGGCTATACCAACGAGATGCAGGTGCCGAAACTCGAAAAAATCGTCATCAACATGGGTGTTGGTGAAGCTTCTCAGGATAAAAAGAAGATCGAATCTGCATTAGAAGAAATGATGCTGATTTCAGGTCAGAAACCCATCATCACGCGGGCGCGCAAATCAATTGCCACCTATAAATTACGTGATGGCATGATTGTCGGATGTAAAGTGACGCTGCGTGGAGATCGGATGTATGAATTCCTTGATCGCCTCGTCAACATTGCTTTGCCTCGCGTTCGAGACTTTCGCGGTATTTCGCCGAAAAGTTTTGACGGTCGTGGAAATTTTGCTCTTGGTATTAAGGAACAGATCGTGTTCCCCGAGATCAATTACGACAAAGTTGATCAAATTCGCGGTATGGACGTCGTCATTTGCACGACGGCTGAAATTGATGACGAAGCACGCGAGCTTCTCAGAGGTTTCAACATTCCATTTACTAATTAATAGACGGACGGAGCCTTATAGATCATGGCAAAGAAAAGTGTCATCGAGCGAAACAAAAAACGCATCCGGTTGAATGAAAAATATGCCGCCAAGCGTGCGGCCTTGAAAGCAATCACCAAGGATGACTCCTTGTCTGCTGAGGAACGTTTT
>CAJWIB010000174.1 GCA_913041095.1 uncultured Rhodospirillaceae bacterium
CATCATCGACCCGTTGCTCGCGCCGTTGTTGGCGGAGATTATGGAGACCTTTCAGACGCCGCACATTGCGCTTGCGCCTCGCCGTCACTCCATAACGCAGCCAGTGTTCTTCACGCACGATTTTGCGGTCAAGTTTATGGCGATCGAGTTCCTCTTGTTCCAGTATCTCATCCCGCCAGGACTGAAAGGACTGAAAGCCCTGATCAAGCCGCCGGGTCACTCCTAAACTTAGCCAGATCGTTGTTCGCGATAAGTTTTCCAAAAACCTCCGATCGTGGCTGATCATCACCAGTGCTGAGCGGATGGATTTGAACTCATTTTCCAGCCATTCGATCGCTTCCACATCGAGATGATTAGTTGGCTCATCCAGCAAAATAATATCCGGCTCCGGCGCCAGCACCCGTGCCAAGGCAACGCGGCGTGCTTCACCACCGGAAAGCTGGCTTGGGTCTTCTTTGCCAGTCAAGCCGAGTTGCGCCAGCAAGTAGGCCGCCCGGTAGGGATCATCGCCCGGCGCCAGCCCCGCTTCGGCATAGCGAAGCGTCGTTGCAAAGCCTGCAAAATCTGGTTCTTGCGGCAAATAGCGCACGGTGATACCGGGTTGGACAAAGACTTCACCATTATCCGGCTCAACCAGCCCAGCGGCGATTTTCAACAGTGTTGATTTACCCGAGCCATTGCGGCCAACCAAGCAAATCCGGTCGTGCTCGAATACCGAAAGCTCTGCCCCTTCTAGTAGCGGGGTGCCGCCAAAGGTCAAATTTATATCGCGTAAAATAAGGATGGGTGGTGGCATAAGAGGTGTATGTATAGCCGCGAGACCCTCTGTGCAAGGGTCCAAAAGGCTGGCCAAAATTTACTACAAATTTTAGAGCATCTTTTTTCTGACCCGTCCGCTAGTGTCCCCAAAATTATCTGGATACTCGAAAGGATGCCAACAGTGTCAACTTTTGTTTTATATCTCCCAGGCCGCGGCAAAATAATCAATTTTCCTCAGATTCTTGCTAATATTCTTTACTATTTTGAATTGATTTTGCGTACGATTGAGCATGAAATGGAGGCTAAACCACCTACAGAACTTCACCACATTGGCAACAGGCATTTGCGCGATATTGGCTTGTCCAAAGCCGATGCGACCATGATGGAGTTCGGGATCGAGCCTCACCGGCCAAGAAATCGCTTTATTTAATTCCCTTCAGGGGTTTTTGGTGCTGCGTCAGGGTTCCATTGACCGCGCCGCATATGGGTTATTTTAACCGACTTAAAAACGCCGCCTTTCCGCAGCGGCTCATAGGCTGAAAACTCTTCGGCCTCCTCCCGGTTCGCAACGTTTATAATCAGGACAGAGCCCACTCGCGCCACCCCATCATCGGCAAGCAGCGCACCACCCAACACTAATTTATCATCATGGTCTTCAAGATATCTAAAATGGGCCAGTTTATGCCGTTCACGCAATGGGCCCGAGTTTTCAACATCTTCCTGATAAATAATATAGAGCATGGCTGCTATTCCTTTAGAGCAAACAGGCCTTCAATCTCGACCGTGACATTGTAGGGCATCGCCGCGACCCCCGCCGCTGTCCTGGTATGCTTACCCTGTTCACCAAAAATATCATGCATCAACTCGGAAGCCCCGTTGACCACTTGGGCTACTTGATCAAAGCCCTCAACTGTCGCGACAAACCCACGCAAATTTAACACCCGTTCAATCCGGTCGAGATCTCCACCCAGCGCATGTTTAGCCTGGGCCAGTACGTTGAGCGCCGAGAGCCGAGCGGCCGCCTGACCACCCTCCAGGCTCTGTTCACGCCCGACATGACCAAAATATTTGATATCACCGTCAATCGCTGGCAGCTGACCAGACACTCTCAGCGTATTATTATAAATCTGATAAGTTTCAATCTTTGCCGCTTTTGGTATCGCCGCAGCAGGGATTTCGATACCCAGTTCCTTTAGTCGTTCGTCAATCTTTCCCATGAAATAATATTCCTTTGGTTATATTTTTCAGTTTAAATTTCCTGATCAACTTGTCTAGAAATCAATAGGCTGGTTGGGTAAATTCTTCCAAATGCCCATATAAACTGCTAGAGAAATGACATAATAAAATATTTTGGGGATGGAAGAAAATCACATGAAAGCAATTCGTGTCACCGAAAAATCAGCAAGTTCAGATGGTCTCAAGTTCGAGCTTGCTGATGTAAAAATACCAAAAATTAAAGACGGTGAATGTCTAGTTAAAATTCATGCCAGCGGTATTAATCCAAGCGATGTTAAAGCACTGTTAGGTAGAATGCCAAACTTGGTTTGGCCGCGCACACCAGGCCGTGATTATGCCGGTGTTGTTGTTGAAGGCTCAAGCGAGTTGGTCGGCAAAGAAGTATGGGGTACCGGCGGTGATCTCGGTATGGGACGGGACGGAGCCCATGCTGCATTTAACGTTGTTGATGTTGCCGGCATTCGTGAAAAACCAGCCAATCTTTCCATGGCTGAAGCGGGTTCTGTTGGCGTTTCCTGGACCTGTGCCTGGCTTGGCATGGTGCCGGGCGCCCATATCGCAGATGGTGAAACTGTCACTGTTCTGGGTGCCAATGGCAAAGTTGGCGAAGCAGCCATCCAAATCGCCACCGCTGCCGGGGCCAGGGTGATCGCTGTTGAACGCACGCGGGATGACTATTTTGGTCACGCCACCGGTCCGGTTGATGTGGTTAATCTTGAAAAAGAACCAGATGTGCAAAAAGCCATCATGGATAGAACTGATGGCAAAGGCACGGACATTATAATGAACACCGTCGGCAGCCCTTATTTTGAGGCGGCGTGTAATTCGCTCGCCAAGCAAGGCCGCCAAATCATTTGTACGACCATTGAAGAAGACAACAATATTAATCTCCGGACGTTTTATCGCGGTAATTATCATATGATCGGTGTCAGCAATATGGATCACAATAATATTCTCTCGGGCGAATTACTGGAAGATACGAAATCCGGT
Source organism: uncultured Rhodospirillaceae bacterium (assembly GCA_913041095.1). Classification (GTDB taxonomy): domain Bacteria; phylum Pseudomonadota; class Alphaproteobacteria; order Rhodospirillales; family UBA2165; genus TMED23. Next base: position 2,986 of record CAJWIB010000174.1, read on the forward strand.
TTCGAAAGCGGAGCTTATAAGCCGTATCCGATCAAAGATGAAAATGTCTATAGTCTAGAGGATGCCGGTGAGGCTTATAAAATTGTCCTTAAAGGCGCATCTCGCGACCGTATCGTTATTGATCCGAAAGCGTAAATCTCGAGATGTCCCCTTTCGACAAATCTGCTAAAAAACCCACCCAATTATCCCTTTAACTAAGGATCAACTGGGCAAATGGTAGAAAAAAGAAGCCAACTTAAAATGATACTCCGCAAATCCGATGAAACTGACCGCCGCAGTGTGCTTGTGCAACGCACGGTTAGAGGCTCAATATTCTCGCGTGAATACAGTGAAATTGTGGCATCAGTCACAGTGGCCTCGACCGCTTAAAAAAATGCTCATGTTGAAGACGCTGCTTCGTGCCCGACTTTCTTAAACCTTGATAAATAGCCCGGCAATATTGCTTCGGCCGGGGTTGCCATCACGCCAAGATCGGCCAAGGTTTTAGCGCCTTCTGAAACCACGTTATCGACTTCCAATTGCTTGACCTGATCATAGGTTAACAGCGGCGCTGGGATCTTTTGCAGCAGCCAGCCCCAAATCGCTAAATACCAAAACGGGATCGGCACCAACAGGCGCTTACGGCCAATTATTTTCGTCAGCATTCTCATAATATCGACGCTGCTATAGACGCTGGGTCCGCCGAGCTCGTAGGTTTTGCCGGGGGCATCTTCCACCGCCAAAGCACTAACAATGGCTGCAGCAACATCGTCGACATAGACCGGCTGAAATTTAGTGCCGCCGTCGCCATAAAAATCAATATTCAGTATGGCATCATCGGTAAACCATTTGAGAATCGGTATGACCGGACAGCCAAAGACCGGCATAACCCAGGTAAACCGGGCCAGCCCGGCAAAGAAATTAAAGAAATGATCTTCCGGGCCGAAAATTACACTGGGACGGATAATAGTGGCGTTGGGAAATTCAGCATAGATTGCCGCTTCGCCGGCAGCTTTGGTTTGCGCATAACGGGCTCCTGATTTTTCATCGGCGCCAATCGCCGAGATTTGTACCAAGCGAGCAACATCAGCCGCCGCTGCCGCCTTGGCGACATTCGCAGCACCTTGAGTATGCACATTGGCAAAATTCTGCGCCCTCCATTCGGAAAGAATACCAACCAGATTGACCACGCTTTCGGCGCCTTCGACTGCTGCTGCCAAAGTGGTTTCATTCCGGATATCCGCGGCAAAAGGCACAATTTGACCAACCTCACCCATGATTTTTAGATACCGAGCATCTTCTGGATCACGCACGGCTACTCTGACCGTGGCCCCGTCAGCTGTGAGGTGGCGGACCAAATGGCGGCCAACAAACCCGGAACCGCCAAAAACTGTTACAATGCGCTTTACCATATTAATCCTGTTCAGTTTGAACTGCTCTACAGAACGTTATTTCTTTCCTAATTAATACATTTCCAAGTCTTCCGGAACAACCTAAACCGGCAGAAACTTTACCTCTCTGCCGCCAATGTCGGGATACCATATTGACAGTGCCGGCGCAGAAGGGTACGACCTCCCCTCGTTAAAACGCCACCGCATTAATTTGTATAGATATTTGCCCAGGTGGCGGAATTGGTAGACGCGCTGGCTTCAGGTGCCAGTGGCCGCAAGGTCGTGGAAGTTCGAGTCTTCTCCTGGGCACCACTTATTTATATAGCTTAATCAGTGACTTAACAGATTTGTCGCTGTCTTATCTAATTTGTTGGTCAGACGTTATTCAACTGTAATCACAATCTAGTCACAGTTAGGATAAATTATGGCTACCTATAGCAAACGTAATCACAAATGGTGTGTGCAAGTAAGAAAAGCTAATCATCCCAATATATCCAAAACATTCACCCATAAAAAAGAAGCTCAAACTTGGGCGTATGAAATTGAACGTAAGATTGATCAGGGTCTTGTTCTGGAAATAAGTCATCCAGACTACGAAAACTTAGGCGAGATACTCAAACGTTATAAGAGTGAGATTACCTTCACCAAACGTGGAGGACATCTAGAAGCCTACCGTCTAGCTAAGATCATGCGTGATCCAGTAGCTGAGAAAAAAATCTCTGAACTCTCAGCTATGCATATTGCAAATTATAGAAATAGAAGATTAAAGGAAGTCTCTGCGTGTTCAGTAGTGAAAGAGCTTACTCTAATCTCTTTATCAATTGATATTGCCAGAAAAGAATGGGGTGTTCCTATGCGCTCCAACGTAGTTCATGATGTTAAGAAGCCTCAACCTGAGAGAGGAAGAGATAGAAGATTATCAGAAGAAGAACATCCTGTTTTATTAAGATCGTGTTCCAAAAGTAAAAGCCTTTGGCTAACACCATTAGTGATCCTAGCCATTGAAACAGGGATGAGACGTGGTGAGCTACTCAGTCTAACATGGAAGGATATTAATCTAGATCTACAGGTGGCTCATTTGGATATGACCAAGAATGGGTTCAAAAGAAGATGTGCCTTTAAGTTCCAAAGCCATCACCCTACTCAGATCCTTACCTCATGATATTAGTGGAAGAGTATTTCCAGTGACACCAAATGCTTTAAGATGTCTATGGAATAGAGCCTGTAAAAGAGCGGGTATCACTGATTTACACTTCCATGATCTCCGACATGAAGCTACCAGCAGATTTTTTGAAAAAGGTCTGAACGTGATGGAAGTTGCCACGATAACAGGACATAAAGACTTACGGATGTTGCAAAGGTATACTCATTTAAGAGCAGAGGATTTGGCTAAGAAGTTGGGGTAGTCTGAAATGAGACTTATTAAGCGCACATTTTATGCTTTAATTTTACTGGTGGCAGGTTGGCTGTTGAATTTCATCTTTGATACCCAATTTGTTCTTGGTGTTGTTTCCGGTTGGTTGATGAAAGAAGGATATGACAGCATTGCACGATATTTACTGAACCTGATGTAAACCGGGATGCCCTTGTCGGGAGAGTTAATTAAATGAACATCAAAATATATCGTAATGATGATAACAAACCCTGTTTGAATCATCCTGAGAGGGCCAATTTGGCGGGATCCTTAAAACCGTGACAAAAGCGTATATGGGCCTACCCATACCCAAGATATGTCACGGTCTTAATCAGTAAATTATATCAATGGCTTATGTGTGTTTTGAGTGCGGCTCAGATACGAAATCAAGGGTAAATTCGTATCTAGCTACGGTTATTTCTTCGGTTTGATTCGTATACTGGATTCTCTTTTCAGGGCTTCGCCTGTAACCCTGTTGAAGCGCCAATGATACCCACTGGCTTATGGTGAGCC
>CAJWIB010000175.1 GCA_913041095.1 uncultured Rhodospirillaceae bacterium
AAAACCAGTTCGGCCGAAAGCGAAACTTTTTTACCTTCCCGCACCAAAACAATGTCGGCCTCCGGCACCAGCCATTTTATCGCGAGCTGATGGTCATCAACGGTGACATTACCGTCAACGATTTTAATTTGGCGCAGATATCCGAGCGGGCGCTTGACGTCAGGTGGTAAAAGCAATTCACTGATAATTCGGCGCGATATATCCTGCGTGCTGGCACTGCTTGTTGAAGGCACTTCAGTCAGACCAAGCTCCAATTTACCAGTCTTGGAACGAATGATATTTAAGCTCGGCCCAATTATCGTCAAACTGCGAGGCGACAACTTGCCTTTCATCAATGCAGAGCCACTTAGGGAAACAGAAAGTTCGGGAATTTCCGCCAACACTTTGCCATCCGGACCAATCGCTTTGGCGCCGCGCAAACGAATATCCAGGCTTTGATCCCAACCGGCCCAAGTCAGGATGGTGTCCTCAAGCTTGATATCAACCCGGCTTTCCTCAGTCTTCAGGGCAGATTCAAAATAGGGCGTCAAAAAAGCAAGAGAAATGGGACCGGTCGACAATCGCCATACCAGGACGCCGACGAAAACGGCAAAACCAAGTCCTAAAATACCAATTAGCTGGACAACGCTGTGGAACGTCCGCCTGATCAATTATCTAACTCCATTCGTGGCCGGCAGTTTGTAAATTTCTGTCTTTCATTGCAACAACTTGACCACCTCTCCCTCTTAACGCAGTCTGCTATATCTGACAGCAATTTGAAATGCATCAAATGACTTTTTTTACCAATGCGATCAATTTGCCCAAACCTGCCTCAATTGATCGCGCAGAACTCGGCATTGACCGTCTGATACAGGTTTCAGAAGAAACCGGCGATGATGTCTTCATTTCAAATATCAACGCCATGACGTCTAATGGTGAATATCGCCCTTTTTTAGACGCCCTCTTTGGCAATAGTCCTTTTCTAAGTCACTGCGTTAATACTGATCCCATTTTCTTTCTTGAATTGATTATGGCTGGTCCAGAGGCAAGTTTCAAAAAAATTGAACAGGAACTTACTAAAAAACCTGAAAATTTAGATGAACCCAAAGTTATGCAGTTCCTGCGCATTCACCGTAAACAGGGCGCTCTTACCATTGCGGCGGCGGATATTGCCGGGCTGTGGACCGGACCCGAGATAACCCAAGCGCTTAGCCGGTTTAGCGACCTCTACGTCCAATACGCAATTAATTTCTTGCTGAAAAATATGGCGGCGAAGAAAATTCTTAACTTGCCGGATGAAAACAATCCCGGCGAAGGCTCCGGTCTGATCGTGCTTGGTATGGGGAAACTTGGTAGTCATGAGTTAAATTATTCCAGCGATATTGACCTGATATTTTTTTTTGATCCGGAAGTCATCGAAACCGACCAACCTAAAAATTTGGCCAAAGGTTTTATCCGGCTGGCTCGTGATCTGGTTAAGATCCTCTCCGAGCGCACGGCCGATGGTTATGTTTTTAGAACCGATCTTAGGCTAAGACCAGATCCTGGCTCGACGCCACTGGCAATATCTGTCCTGGCGGCCGAAACATACTACGAAAGCATTGGCCAGAATTGGGAACGTGCAGCAATGATTAAAGCACGCCCAATTGCCGGCGATATTAGCGCCGGTCACAAATTTCTTGAGCGGCTTCATCCTTTTATCTGGCGCAAATATCTCGACTTCGCGACCATCCAGGACGTCCACTCGATTAAACGACAGATCAATGCCCATCGCGGCGGTGCGGAAATAGCCGTAGAAGGACACAACGTTAAGTTGGGCCGGGGTGGCATTCGCGAAGTGGAGTTTTTTGTCCAGACCCAGCAACTCATCTGGGGTGGACGCCTGCCCGAGCTACGTACCGCACCAACCTGCGAGTCACTGAACGGTCTAGCGGTGGCGGGGAAAATTTCCCAAGAAACCGCCGACGAACTGATCATTTCCTATTGGTTCCTGCGCCGGGTCGAGCATCGATTGCAAATGGTAGATGACCAGCAAACGCATGATTTGCCCAGCGATGCTGATGGTATTGAACAGATTGCTATATTTCTCGGCTATGAAAGTGGTGATGCATTTCGGGAAGAACTGTTAAGTCATTTGAACTGTGTGGAGGCGCATTATGCTCAATTGTTTGAAGATGCACCGCGTCTCGACGGAACCGATGAAATCAAAGGCAATTTGATATTTACCGGCGCTGACGATGACCCGGAAACTCTGAATACCATTAAATCAATTGGTTTTGCTCAACCGGAAATCATCGCCGAGACGGTGCGCACCTGGCACCATGGCCGCTACCGCGCCACCAGTAGCACCCGCGCCCAACAGATTTTAACTGAGCTGGTTCCGGTCGTCCTTAAGGCTTTCAGCAAAACACCAGAACCAGATATCGCCTTTAGAAAATTCGATGATTTTTTAGCCGCTTTGCCCGCGGGCATTCAACTGTTTTCGATGTTTCATGCCCATCCGACGTTGCTCAATCTGGTAGCCGAAATAATGGGTAGCGCGCCCAGGCTGGCTGAACATTTAGGCCGCAACCCCGGCGTTTTAGACAGCGTCTTACAGGAAGATTTTTTTGAACGCTTGCCAGATGCCGATCAAATGGATGAAGAACTTGGCCACGTCCTCCAGCGATCAGAAAATATTGAAGATGTGCTTGATAATGTCCGGCGCTGGGCTAACAATAAAAGGTTGCAGATTGGTGTTCAGGCGTTACGGCATCACTCAAACTGGCAAGATTTTGGCATTGCCTATAGCAATATCGCCGATATTTCTATCCAGCATCTGCTTAAGCAAGTCAGCAACGAATTTGAGTTAAATTATGGCCGGGTAAAAGACAGTGAGTGGGCGGTCCTGGCGCTCGGTAAAGTTGGCGGTCGCGAGATGACCCCTTCTTCCGATCTCGATCTAATCTTTGTTTATCGCCACGATGAAAACATCGAACAATCGGATGGCGAACGCCCGCTGCATCCCAGTCAGTATTTCGCCCGGCTCAGCCAGCGCCTGATCAATGCTATCACGGCGCCAACGCCCGAGGGCACCCTTTATGAAGTTGATATGCGTTTACGCCCGTCCGGCAATGCCGGGCCCATTGCCTCACACTTTTCAACTTTCGTGCAATATCACCAGGAGAAATCCAGGACCTGGGAACACATGGCCTTATCACGGGCACGTATCGTGTGCGGCACGCCATCTCTCACCACCGACATTAAAGCAGTTATTAGCGAAACCCTTACTCAAGAACGCGAGCCAGCATCTCTTTTGACAGATGTCGCTGAAATGCGCGAGCGCATCGACAAAGAACACCATTCGGATTTCATCTGGGAAGTAAAATATATACGCGGTGGCTTGGTTGATATCGAATTTAGCGTCCAATATCTGCAGCTCAAACATGCCCATCAACATCCGGATATTTTATCTGCCAATACCAACCTGGCGATCCAAAATCTGCGGGCAAAAGAATTGTTGGACGGCCATCAAGCCGACACGTTAGCTGACGCATTGAATCTGTGGCAAACGGTCCAAGGCATGTTACGTCTGACCATCGAGGGCTATTTCCAGCCCGGGCGTGAACATGAGGTGCCACGGGCACTCGCTCAAGCACTGGCAGAGGCAGGCGGCGATTCCGATATTGATGCTCTAAAAAATCATATGAAACAAACTGCGAATGCTGTTTATCAAGTTTACCACGATCTGATTGGCGAGCCTTAAACGCTTTTTCCATTCAGCCAGCTCTTGGCATCTTTTTTTAGCCGTGCTTCTCCATCGCTGCCAGCTTGAATGATATTGTCCATTGGCGCGCGGCCGATCAGGCTAAGCCGGAAGCAAAGTATCTGACAAGCTGGTGGATATTGGGAAAGATCCATCGCCTCAAAATAACCCGGCGGCACGTCAGCCGGATTAACTGGATCCATGCGGTCTTTTTCATAAACCATGGTACGGCGGAAAATGCGCCATACGCCGTCCTCGCGTTTTTCAAACAGATCAAAAAACTGGCCCCAGGTTAAGGCGTCAAAATCAAAGGGGCCTCCAACGACGCGGCGCAGCAACTCAGCATGACATTCACTAGTCGCACGATTACCGGCGACCTCTATGCGTGCCCGGCCAATCTGATGCTTGCCATGTTCACCCGGCTTAAAATCAGCGAGCATACCTTTTGAACGCTCAATAAATTCACTCGCCGCCCCTGAGAACCACGAGATATTGATCTCCGCATCCGGTTGAAAGCAGTTGCTCAATATGTCCCAATCGCCACAATCGCGGGCGAATGCCCACGCGGACAGCACTCGATCGATTTCATACTCATCAGCCACCAGATTGTAGTGGGCATTATTCCTCATCAAGAATCCTCCGATAATTATTCTAGACGTACTACCGTTCTTCGAATATGAGAACCTCAGTTTAGATGTGTTGAACAGGAAGTCCAGGTGCCAAATCATTCAACCACTCCACTAAGCCACGCTGCTTGCTCGGTTTTGATGGAACCGTCTGTTGAGGCTAAAATATCTCTCACCCAAGAGATTGCGGATTATTGGGCGAGCGGTTCGATTGCTGATATCGGTAAGGCGGACCCGCCAGATCGCCCTGCGAGACCTCCCCGGCCAGAGCTACGCCCGCCGCGTGATATGCTAAAACGTAACGCCCGGGGTGATAAAGGCCGAATCACATTGATCCATGCGATTGGGCATATCGAGTTAAACGCGATCGATCTTGCCTGGGACATCATCGCCCGCTTTACCGATTATAATTTGCCCCGCGATTTTTATGATGACTGGGTCGGTGTTGCCGTCGATGAAGCCCGGCATTTTGATCTGCTCAATGTTTATTTATCGGATCATGATAGCGCTTACGGCGATTTCCCAGCCCACGACGGGTTGTGGCAGGCGGCTGAGGATACCGCCGGTGATTTACTGGCAAGACTGGCAATTGTACCGATGGTGTTGGAAGCACGTGGGCTGGATACGACACCACCGACCATCGCTAAACTGCGCGACGTCGGTGACGACCAAGCGGCGGACATTTTGACCACTATAGTGGATGAAGAAATCGCCCATGTTGCGGTTGGTGTACACTGGTTCAACTATCTTTGTGCACGGCAAAATAAAGCACCGGCAAAAACCTATCAAACGCTGGTGAAAAAATATTTTAAAGGTCAGATTAAACCGCCCTTTGCCACCGCTGCCCGTGAACAAGCCGGCTTTAGCGCTGAGTATTACCAGCCAATTGCGGTGGGTTGAAACCCGTTCTCACAGCACCGACACCCGGTGACTTCGAAATTGCCACCAATTTCTGCTCTGCCACCGAAAGCGGACGAAATTTGCTAGTCCTCCAAATGGCTGCTGTTGACCCACAACGGACATCACACCAAATATCGATAACATTTCCATCAGAAACATCTGGGAACCCTTTTTCTCTGCGACATCGCCTATGATGTGTGGTGAAATGAACTTAATAGACAACATTTAAATGAATAACTAGCCGGTCCTTCCGGCGAGGCCAACCGAATTAGTAACGAAGACTGGCCGAAGTCCAATAAAATTTGGACTTCGGCCATCATCAATTGGATAGAAAGGAAACCTATTTTGAATGTTTAGCGATATAGGTTTTTAGATATTTGACGACTCTTGCCGGCACATGTTTGGTCGCCGCGATGACTTTCGCCGTCTTTCGCCATTCATGGGGCTCTGGCGCGTAGGTTAGAACTTTGACCGCTTCTTTCTTATAGGCGTCGGTGGACAGCGCTGGCACGAAGGCCTTGCGGAATGCGGCGGCGGCTTCTTTGTTCATGCCTGGTGGGCCCATATAGACATGCTGAACCGTCTGATCAATATCGATCAACACATTCATCGCATCCCAAATTTCACCGCTGGGTTTGCCGCCTTTGATCTTGGCGTAAACATCCATGAAATATGGCACCTTAGGCACCAACGGGTTTTTCATTAAATTACCGTTTTTGTCCAATATGGGAATGCTGAAAGCGCCAAAGCCTTTGCCTTTGTTGACCAATTGCGGAACCACCCGGTTTTTATAGGCGTGGGCCGCTAATCAACACGCTCCAGATGGCTGCTTTTGGCTATTAGCGGACGTTATGGCTACCCTTCGGCTCGAAGCAGGGCGGCAATGCGGCGATAACCGG
>CAJWIB010000176.1 GCA_913041095.1 uncultured Rhodospirillaceae bacterium
GTTGGCAAAGGCATTATCGGTGAGCTGATAAATACCTGCTTCCATATTTGCGTCGAGGCTGCCAAAGCGGCCGTATATAATGAAGGCTGCGACGGTGTTGACGAGAATAAAGGCAATGCCGACGGGAAAGCCAATGAACATCAACGCTAGCGTAGAGCCCAAAAGCGCGATTAGTATCCAATACCACTCCATCAAAAATCACCTTCGAGGGAACGTTTGGTCTCTTCCAATTCGACCCGGTCACTGGCGACACCGGCAAGTCCCATATGCATGGTCTCACGGACAAACACAAAACGCAGGAATTCTACCCCCATCATTAAAAAACCAAAGGGAAAGGCGATGGTGGTGACCCACAGGCGAATATCAAGTTGAGCGCGCAGTTCATCAAATGCCATGCTGTCATCCCAGCGTTCGGCAAATAGCTGCCACGTATACCAAGCCCAGATCAGGCAAACGATGGCCGCCACTAGACATATGAAACGGGATAGATAGTCACGAATTCTTGGCGATACCGCAGCGGTGAGCATTTCAATAAAAACATGTCCGCGATTTCTCACCATCCAGGGTGAGCCCAAGAACATGACATAAACGAAGCCGTATTCGATAAAAGTCGTCGTATAGAGATTATAAGTGGCGCCAAAAAAACGGAAAGTGGTGATATAGATGATGGCGATCATAATGAGGCCGACATAAACGGACGCCGTTGCCATCATCAGCCACAGCAAACGTTCCCAATACCAGCTCACTATTTTAAATAATTGCGTCATTAAAATAACCAAGAACGGCGGCCCAGAAATTTACTCCGGGCCGCCGCCGATTATTTACTCTCTTAACCGCCCTATTGCTGATAAGCCGCGCGCAGTTTTGATAAATGAGACGAATCACGGCCGGATTTCTTGAGCCGACCGGCAACTCGATTGTAGGCCGAATCGACCGCCATTTTCAGGTAGGCTTTTGAGTTAGGCACACTATGAAATTTCATACCTTCTTTTATCAAAGTAACCCTTTCTTTTGCGCTCAAATCAAGTCCCTGAACATTATTTATTTTTTCTTGATTAATCAAAGCCGATTGCAGAATACCCTTAGCCTTGGCGCTTAAACCGTTCCATTTTGCTAAATTCATCGCCCAGCCGATATCGGTCTGATAGAAATCCGGCTCAATTGCATGACGTAAAAACTTATCCCATTTCAAACCTTTGATGCCGATGGTTGCCCATGGGCTCGCGTCAACCACGCCTTTTTCAAGGGCGCCATAGACAGCGGACGATGGAAGGTTGTGCGTTGATGCTTTGAGAGCTCTTAAGAAAGCGCCATAAATCGGATTGTCGCGCATTTTCACGCCGGAAAAATCAGGCAGACCCGCTGCGCTAAATTTAGGTGCATTTTTCATATAGATGCGAAACTTACCGCCGCCTGTCGTCCAGCCAAGATATTTCATATTGAAATGCTTTTGATGGAGTCCATCGATAATGGCCACACCACCCGCTGCCCGCGCCTGCATTGGCGATGAGCTAGCTGTCGAGATGGCTTCATTCTCCGGAATTGCCCGGGCGTAAAACGCCGCCGGTGTACACACCAGATCAACCCGGCCTTTGCTGACAGCCGGTGGCTGCTGGAACATTTTGATCGAGTTGAACGGCAAAACTTCGATTTGCACCACGCCTTTGCCGGTTGCATTAATTTTTTTCGCCAAATTTTTGCAGTTTTTTGTATAAACCAAAAAATCCGGGAATGGATATACCAATGTTAATTTAGTCTCGGCAGCTGAACTGGTCTTTGGCCAGCTAACACCAGCCATGCCCATCAGTACCGCAATACATAACCCTCGAAATAAAAAAGAAGTCATTTTGTCCTCCGTACCTTCTGTAAGTTGACTAATTATTTTTCTAGTAGATTTATTGAGTTTCAAGCAAATAACCCTATCAGGTCAATACCAAGTTGACAAAGTTAATGCACGCTTCAGCAGCGCCAAGCGGGCATTAAATAATGGTGCGAGCCATCTCTGGCTTTCGTAAAAATTCTTCTAAGCAAGATTTGTCTTAAGAAATCAACGGTGCGAGACCACGAAAGTTTCGCCGCAGCATCTTTATAACGCGGTGAGATAGGTCGTCATATTGCTAATTGTTTCAGCTGATAACGCTATAAGAATCAATGCCAATGGTTGCTCCAAATAGTAAAAAAAGCGTGCTTTACATTGAAGATAATCCGGCAAATTACGCGCTGAGGGAAAAAATATTTTCTAACCTGGAGAATGTTTCACTTTCCGTTGCAACCGATGCTGCATCTGGATTAGATATTATTGAGTAAAATCCACCAGATTTTGTTCTTCTCGATATCAATTTTCCGGGAATGGATGGGTATCAAGCGTTAGACGTTCTCAGTACCTACAAATCTATGTCTTCGACACCAATAATCGTGATCACGGCTAACGCAATGCCGTATTAGAAACTTACAAAGTGACGTGGCGCAAAGCGATAATAAAAGCGATCATCAATGCAGCATTAAACAGCACCGAATAAGACGCCCACTGCCAGCCGATAATATGCGCCGGCGTGCCGGTAAATCTCGACATAAAGAGTGTTGTGCCCGAATAAGGTGAGACCATGGTGCTAAGACCCCAACAACCCAAAAATACCAATCCCAGCACCCAATCGCGCAGTCCCATAATTTCCGGCGTTAAGATTGCGCCCAGCGTTAAAACCACGACGACCGGGTGAAGGCCGATAAACCCGCAACCGAGAAACAATGTGGCGAGAACAACAATTCGAAAATCTATCACCGGAACATAAAAATCCAACAAATCAGCCAAATTTTCTGCCGGGATTGCGCTAGCAATACCGATGCCAAAAACATTAGCGGCAACAAACATCAGCGTTTCGTTGCGTAAGCTCGGCAAGCCGGTAACGACTCGAAAACAAAGCGCCGCAAATCGTTCTACTTTATTGGCCTGCCGTTCGCCCTGGGTCATATACCAAATCAGCGCATAGGGCGGACACACCATACCCAGTGCCACAGCGACATTTACTTCGGCAAATTTGAAAGTCGCAAAGACCAGTAAAATCAAGGACATCAACAGCAACGCTGTTTTACCAATTCTCACTTCAGGCTTGGGCTGAGAGGTGACCGTGTTATCGGCAGATCGTTTCCGCCGGTAACGCAGCCGGTCAAATAGCCAGCCACCCAGTATCATGATCGGCGCCAGGGCCATGCCTTGCAACGCGACGTCCAACCAGGACAGGTTGGGGATCGCCACTAACACGACGATCATGCCAATATAAAAAGGTGACCAGGCTGAAGCGCTGGTAAAGCCATGCATAACAGCCAGACTCAATCGCCGTTGCAACAGCGGATCGGATCGTGCTTTTAAAATAGGTGATAACAGACTGACCGCCGCGACATTCAATATTGCTCCCAGCATATGCACACCAAAGGACAATACTAGGAACCGCCTGCCAGGCGGCTGATGAAGGATAGCCTCGCGCACAGATTTGAGGGTCGGGCTATCGCCTACCGGAAATTGCAACCAAGCGACTGCAAAAAACAACAATAGGAAAATGCGCGAGCGCGCCAGCCCATCAATCAGTGTATTCAGCCAAATACCTGACTGCCAAGCCGCAAGCGAACCGATCAATATTAGTATCAAACCGGCGAACTCTTGTTTGATGGGAATCTTGCGGATTTGCAATATCAGATAGACAACAATCAACCCTGCCGAGACTAGTTTGAAGACCATTTGCGGCATAAATGCATCGACAATCGTAATCAGACAAACGCTTAAAAAAATCCAGGCGGAAAGAGTAAGCCGTTCAGGGTTCAACGTTGATATCCATATTAAGTATTGAAGACAGGGTCGTCATAAGTTTCTATAGTAGCCGCTGGATTGCAAGCATGATCGAAACCTATGGTTGAAGGAGTTCCAAATGGCGAAAATTACCGGTGGATGTCTGTGTGGCGGAATTCGCTACGAAATTGAAGGTGACCCGTTCCGCATTGCCAATTGCCACTGCGATGATTGCCGCAAAGCAACCGGCTCGGCCTACGCAACCAATTTATTTTATCAGGAAGATCAGATCACCTTGCTGCAAGGCAGCCCTAAACGCTTCGATCATATCGCTGATAGCGGTAATTCAATGTTTAAGGAGTTCTGCGATAATTGCGGCGCTCAGGTCTTCGGCGGCGGCTCAATGCGTCCCGGTGTTAAAAGCGTTAAAGTCGGCAGCATTGATTATGCCAACTTTGTTAAGCCGCAAGTTAACCTTTATCTCTCGCATGCCCTAGATTGTACGCTAATCGACGAAGAACTCGACTGTTTCGACGCCATGCCGCCACCGGCGTAATTAAATCTCTTCTCCCGAAATAGCACGGCGGATATCGGCATTGGCTTTCGCCAGGGTTTCACCCCACCGCCCCGACGTCGCACCGCCATCAATAATGAGATCCTGGGCAGTGATAAAGCTCGCTTCATCGCTGCACAAAAACAGCACCGCATTGGCGATATCGTCCGGCGTGCCGGCACGTGAGATTGGTTGCCGGCCGGCGAAGACTTTTTCGACCCGCGCTGCAACTTTATCGGCCTCTTGATCGCTCATACCCCGGCTTTTGCCGAAGATGCCGGTGGCAATACCGCCCGGCGATACCGTGTTCACCCGGATACTGGCTTCGGCAACTTCGATGGCGACACTGCGAGTCAGACTGATTACGCCGGCTTTCATGGCGCTATAGAAGTGCGATGAAAAACCGCCCAAGGTAGCGGCCACACTGGCATTAGCGACGATACTGCCACCACCATTTTTACGCATCTGGATACTCACATGTTTGTAGCAGAAGAAGACATTTTTGAGCAGAATGTCGACGGCGTCGTTAAACTCTTCTACTTCAATATCAGCAATTTTTTGCAGTACTCCACCGGTACCGGCATTGCAGAAAAAAGCATCAATAGCGCCAAAGCGGTCAACTGAGGCCTTAACAAGATTGGCGATTTCTTCTTCCTGGATGACATCGGTTTTGACAAACAGAGTGTTATCGCCGAGCCGTTGCTGAATAGCGGCGCCCTCGTCTTCACGCCGGGCAGCCAGCACGACAGAAGCACCTTCCTCAACAAACATTTCTGCTGTCCGCAAACCGATCCCGCTGGTCGCTCCCGTAATAACAGCTACTTTTCCGTCAAGCCGCCCCATACTACTTCCCCAATCCCTATTAGAAATCAATTCAATCCGGAATGTGCCCGAGACTGGCAGATCGGTCAATATTGAGGTGGCAGTTTACCCGGTAGAATAAATTGAACCCCATCCGCTAAATTAAGCAACTGGTCTTTTAACTGCTCCACCGTACGGGTGAACGCATCAATACTCTCCCATTGCTTAGCAATGTCGTTGCTCAAATCCTGAATGATACCTTCCTGATGCACCACATGGGCTTCCAGCTCACTCACCCGCGACGCTGAGTTCTAACGGCTGATGAAAGAATTTCTCTAAAATATATTATGGTTGCTGAAATTGACTGCGGGAGCGACGAAAGTGGCCTCACGAGCATCTTCCGCGTCCCGATTGAAGTCAACTAAGTCACTCTGGCGGTGACTTTAAAAGACCCAATATTGAGGGCCTTAAAATAATAGCTTAGTCGTTAGCGACTAAGTTTTCAGCAGATGATTTTCCGTTTTGGCCCTCGACAACTTCGTAATCGACTTTCTGACCTTCACGTAGCGTCGACATGCCGGCGCGTTCAACAGCAGAGATGTGAACAAAGACATCCTTGCCGCCATCTTCTGGTTCAATAAAACCATAACCTTTAGTTGGGTTGAACCATTTAACAGTACCTGTAGACATAGTATTTACCTTATAAAAAAAACGACGTGCGTTTGTGACGCATTCGGGCGTCGATTGAAAGCTTTTTATTACAATTATTTATAGTCTTTTGTAAAAGATTAGTGATCTGTCGATAATTGGCTGTTTCAGCTGGCCTCATAGCATACTAATATCAACGGGTATCGCAAT
>CAJWIB010000177.1 GCA_913041095.1 uncultured Rhodospirillaceae bacterium
ATTCGCAGATCGGCGGAGAGACTTCAAAAAAGTTGCGGAGCGCTTGTTTTCCAAAAAATGGCACCCCGCATTATTTTAGGGGAATATCCATCATTAGCTCGTTGCAATGCCGATCAGAACCATCAAAACCAGTACTGAAACGGCAATGATCCAAGGTTTCTTTTTAATGGCTTCAACCATGTTAAGTACTCCTATTGTATATATTTCCCGGACCTATTTCCGAAGGATTATTGTCAATATCACACTATTTTCAAAAATAGTAGATAAGCTTCTGATAAATAATGGTAATTATGATTAAAATTTACAAAAAAATAAGTAATGTTGTAAAGCATGTAAATTATTGATAGCAGTTTCTTTTTTGATGTGGACTTTTTTGATTTAAGAAAAATGCCAAACATAATTGCAACGAATTCCGTTATTCCCTTTTCTCAATCATATCCGAAAGATAACCAGCATGTCACTGTGCTAATCTAAGCAGATTGTATAGTTAATTTTTTTAAAGTGACATGTTTCGAAAAATACCTATGCTGGCCAACATGAGAAGAGAACGTGCGGCAAAAATTATATCTACTTTAGGTCCCTCTAGTACATCTCCGGAAGTAATCGCCAATTTGTTTGAGGCTGGAGCTGATGTATTTCGGTTGAACTTTAGTCATGGCCAACATGAGGAACATAAAGAACTCTACGACTCCATTCGTAAAATTGAGGCCGACTATAATCGGCCAATTGGCATAATTGCCGATCTTCAGGGGCCTAAAATCCGTGTTGGCAATTTTGTTGATAAAAAAATAGTGCTCGGAAATAGTGTAAATTTTACGCTTGATTCGGATCAGGACAAAGATGGCGATGAAAAACGCGTTTCAATATCCAACCCGGAAATTTATCCTTCGTTAGAGCCGGGCGTTGAACTTTTGCTCGATGATGGCAAGTTAAAGCTGGTAGTTGAGCAGAATAACGGCGATTCCATTGACACCAAAGTACTGGTGGGCGGCATCCTTTCAAATCACAAGGGGATCAATATTCCGGGTGCTATCTTGCCAATGTCTGCCTTGACCGAAAAAGACCGGCGCGATCTTCAATTTGCCCTCAATATCGGCGTTGATTGGATTGCGCTTTCTTTTGTTCAGCGTCCGGAAGATGTTGCTGAAGCTCGGGCATTAGTTGTCGGGCGCGCCGGAGTTTTGGCAAAATTGGAAAAACCGTTGGCGATTGAACATTTAAAGCAGATCGTCGAATTGGCGGATGCCATTATGGTTGCCCGCGGTGATCTCGGCGTGGAGGCGCCGCCGGAAGATGTACCAGGCTTGCAAAAGAAAATTATCCGCCGGGCGCGCTCGGAAGGCAAACCAGTAATTGTCGCCACGCAAATGATGGAGAGCATGATCAACTCACCGACTCCAACCCGTGCCGAGGCGTCCGATGTTGCAACAGCGGTTTTTGATGGCGCTGACGCGGTTATGCTATCGGCTGAAACTGCAGCGGGAGAATATCCGGTTGAAGCGGTGTCGATTATGGATCGGATAATCCGTAGTGCCGAGCAGGATGATCACTATAAATTATCAAATATGCGGGAGCGCCGGCAAACCCGGGGTACGGATGCAGATGCGATTACGGCCGCTGCCAAGCAGGTCGCCCAAACGTTGAATGCGGCCGCCATCGTGACCTTTACGACGACAGGCTCGACGACTTTACGGGCGGCGCGGGAACGGCCCACCGTACCCATTTTAGGCTTAACACCTGATGTAAAAACGGCGCGGCGATTGGTGTTGACCTGGGGCGTTCATCCGGTAGAAACATCGCATTTCACAGAATTTATAGATGTAGTCAATTGTGCGTCCGAAGTTGCAACGGAAGAAAAATTCGCCGCTCCGGGACAGCGTCTCATCATTACTGCTGGCTTGCCGTTTGGCACACCGGGTGCAACCAACGTTCTGCGCATTGTCTGGGCGGAATAGGTTCCTTCGAGTGCGTTGCTTGACGGGTGCTAAATCCTCCAGCACAACGCCCTCATGATCACTCAGCTATTTTCCATTATTGCGCCGGTCTTTTTTGGCACTGCTTTTGGTTATGTTTGGGCCCGGCTGGACAAACCATTTGACGCTGAATTTATAACCTCTTTGGTGTTTAATCTAGGTACGCCATTACTGGTGTTTTCAACCTTGACCAAATTGAACACCAATCCCCAAGCTTTTGCTGATTTGGCATTGGTCATTGTCGTTGCCTTGATTTTATTTTGGTTGATTAGTGTAGCCGTATTGAAAATTGTGGGTCTCGATTTGCGAACTTATTTGGCTACAGTAATGATACCAAATACCGGCAATGTTGGGTTACCGCTGAGTTTTTTAGCATTTGGAGACGAAGGGTTCGCATTTGCGATTATTGTTTACACAATTGTAAGTTTGACCCAATTTACGGTTGGATTGGGGATCACTTCGGGTACATTCTCACCGAGGGAATTGTTGAAAAATCCTCTGATCTATGCCGTTCTAGCCGCGCTTTTGGTGATGATTACAAAATATCAATTGCCGGAATGGCTTGCCAGCACCGCCCATATCTTCGGCCAGTTTGCCATTCCGCTGATGCTGATAATGCTTGGTGTGTCGCTGGCAAAACTCAAAGTAATCAGTTTCCCTCGCAACATTTCGCTTAGTTTTGTTCGCTTCGCCATGGGCCTAGGCGTTGGCCTCGTGGTCAGCCACTTATTTGGTTTGGAGGGGACGGTTAGGGGCGTCTTTGTCCTGCAATGCGCGATGCCGGCGGCCGTATTTAATTACATGCTCGCCATGCGCTACAAAAACAACCCGGAAGAGGTAGCTGGTCTGGTTGTGACCTCGACGCTGTTTGCCTTTGTTACGTTGCCGTTCCTTCTTGCTTTCGTCTTGAAACTATAGTGAGCTAGTCGCTTCCATAAAGTGCGGCCAGTTGATCTCCATATTTCTCATTGATTATATGACGCCGTAATTTGAGCGTTGGTGTCATCATTTCATTGTCGACGCTAAATTCTTCCTCAATCAACTCAAACCGGCGCACCCGCTCGATCACCGAAAGATGCTCGTTCACCCGGTCGAGCGCCTCACTGATGTGCTTGCGAAAATCGTCATTGCCGATGACGTTAGCGAGATTGGCTGAATTACCGGTTTCTTTAGCCCATTCTTCGACAAATTCGTCATTCGGTACGATTAGGGCGACGAGATGGGGCCGCTTATCACCATAGACCATCGCTTGGGCAATTTCTGGTTCCAGGGTTAAAAACCCTTCGACCCGTTGCGGCGATAAATTATCACCGCCGGAGTTGACGATAATATCTTTCTTACGATCCGTGATCTGGATGTAATTATCGTTATCTATATGCCCGACGTCACCGGTATGGAGCCAGCCGTCCTTAATCACTTCATTGGTCGCTTCTTCGTTTTGCCAATAACCCTGCATCAGCAAATCTCCACGTACCAGAATTTCGCCATCTGCAGCGATTTTGACCTCGGTTTCAAAAAGCGGCGGGCCGACAGTTTCCATCTTAACCAGATTGAGCCGGTTGACGCTAATTACTGGGGCGGATTCGGTTTGGCCATAGCCTTGCAAAAGTTTCAGACCAAGAGCCGTGAAGTAAATGCCAATATCTGGGTTTAACGGAGCGCCACCAGAAACCATTACTTTAAGGCGGCCACCAAAATTACCGCGCACCTTATTGCGCACCAATTTGTCGACGATAGCGTCGGTGATTTTTTCACCGAAGCTCAAGCTACCAGGATTTTCATATTTCTTGGTGCCGAGCTCAACGGCCTTGCTGAACAGTGTTTCTTTGAGACCGCCTGCTGCTTTGACACCTTTAGCGATGCGGCCATACATCAGCTCATAAAGCCGAGGGACTGCTGTCATTATGGTTGGCTTTGCTTCAGCCATATTCTTGGAGAGATGCTCGATACCCTCGGCGTAATAAATCTGCGCACCAATAAAAATTGGGAAAAATTGCCCGGCAGTATATTCGTAAGAATGCGATAGAGGCAGGAAAGATAAAAAAACTTCATCATCTAAGCTTAATTCCTGGATTGCGTCATAAGCACCCCGGCAATTGTGCATGATAGCTCGATGGGGTAGCATCACGCCTTTTGGTGCACCGCCGGTGCCGGAGGTGTATATGACAACCGCCGTATCTTCGCGTGATACATTGGCCACATAGTCAGCAATCGTATCAGGCTCAGCTTGGCCTTTTTCAACGATCGATGACCAGTTGTGAATATCCGGACCCGGTGACTGGCTTAAACCCAAATCATCAATTGAAATAATAAAATTGACGCCGCCGGTTTGCGTCGCTGCCGGCACCAGCCGTCCGCCAAGCTCTTTGGTTGAGACAATAGCGCCTTTGGCGCCACTATTGGAGAGAATATGAGAATGGTCGCTAACCGTGTTCGTCGTATAAGCTGGAACTGTAATGCCGCCAGCAGCCATTATGGCAAGATGCGCTAAAGGCCATTCGGGCCGGTTTTCCGAGCACAACAGGACCCGGTCCCCCTCGTTGATGCCCAACGTCTTAAGGCCACGGGCCAGTGCCGAGACGATTTCAGCAGATTCGCGCCAGCTCGTTGATTGGTAGGCTCCATCCTTCTTGGCCCACAGAAATGGCTTATCTCCCAATGTTTCGGCCTGCTCAAAAAACATGGCAATCAGACTTGTCCAGGATTTCATTCTATTAGAGCCCCTATTAAACTTTACGGATTTGAAGCATCCGGTCTTTTGACCTATATCGATAGTATACGCTGTTATTCACCGGAATCATGTAGCATGTTTTACCGGCAAAACAAATATCGATAAGGATTTTTTTATGGCCGCTTCCGGACCGAGTTTAGCTGATGAGATTCCGATCTGGGATTTGAATGATCTTTATAGCGGGTCGGATGATCCGAAAATCAAGCAGGATTTAGATTTTGTTGCGGAGGGGGCAAAGACTTTCACCAATAAATATCGGGGAAAACTTAACGATCTCGATGGCGCTGAATTGAGCCAATCGATCAAGGAATATGAAGATCTAAGCGAAGTTTTGTCGCGGGTTATGTCTTACGCGCAATTGTCGTTTGCGGTGGAGGCTGAAAACTCGATAATCGCCACCTTCTATCAAAACATGAATGAGCGGGCGACAGACATATCGTCGATCACTTTGTTTTTTGAGTTAGAAATTAATCGCATCGCAGACAAAACACTGGCTACTCAAATGAAAGACCCGGGCGTTACCAAATATGCACCTTGGATCGATTCCATCCGCATCTTTAAGCCGTACCAGCTGGAAGACAATCTCGAAAAGCTGCTGCATGAAAAATCGGTTACCGGCCGCTCAACCTGGTCCCGCTTATTTGAAGAGACGATGGCGGGGATGCGCTTCGATGTTGATGGCCGGAAAATCTCAAGCAGCGAGATTATGAGCCGGATGTCCGATCCCGATGTTAGCGTCCGTAAAAAAGCAGCTAAGGCATTTGGCAAAGGGCTCGATGAAAATATCAAACTGGCCTCATTGATTACCAACACACTCACCAAGGATAAAGAGATCGAAGATAACTGGCGCAAATTTCCACGTCCGGTTACCAATCGTAATCTCTCCAACCAGGTTGAGGACGAGATCGTTGACGCGTTGGTGTCCACTGTTAAAGACAATTACGAAAATCTTGCTCATCGCTACTACAAATTAAAAGCCAAATGGCTCGGTGTTGAGGTGATGGATTACTGGGACCGTAATGCGCCATTACCAGAATCGGACGATGCTAAAATTCCCTGGAGTGAAGCGAAGGATACGGTTCTGACATCTTACAACGCCTTCGAGCCACGACTAGGCGAACTCGCCGGGCAGTTTTTTGACAATTCGTGGATTGATGCGGACCCACGGGAAGGTAAAAATTCCGGAGCGTTTTCTCATCCGACTATACCTTCCGCACATCCTTATATTTTAA
>CAJWIB010000178.1 GCA_913041095.1 uncultured Rhodospirillaceae bacterium
AAATGTATTCAATTACAATAAGTTATAACCACCGCGTTCAATCCAAAACTGCCATTTATCTTGTTTTATCATTTATTATCAATGGGTTTTATAATTGACAATTGTTGATACGGGAAAATCGCCCCTTGATTTTACACACTTTTTTCCGCCTCAATTTACAGATCGTTTACACGGGTGACAATTTACTAGAATAAATCTGGGAACTCGAAACCTGTGATGATGGTCAAAGAAACTACTTTGTGGGATTAAAAATAACTAATTTTATTTTTTACAAACTTTAATGTCCCCCGTCAGCGCCTATGGCACTAGCTTGTAGTATTTGCTTAATTGGTTCTTTCTCATTGCCCCCATGATAACATCTAAATGGTGTTAGATAGGTCAGCCCCTAATGTTATTTTGAAATAACAGATAAGACTCAAAGATTTAGCAACTCGCTTGTGTATCGCCATACCTTGTCGACCCCTACTTCACTGACACAGGGAAACACATCAAATTTGGAGTCTCGCTTATTGCAGCGCCAGAAACAGTGATAACACGGCATTTCTTCAAAGGCGAATTTGGCATTGGGCGGGCAAATTTCTCTGGGATAGGGCACAAAACTGCCAAAATGACCACCACCGACCACCACCACCGTCGGCGTTTCAAGCGCGATGGATAGATGGGCCGGGCCAGTATCATTGCTGATCACGCAGGTAGCATGGTTAAGCACGTCCAATAATTCTGGCACCGAGGTTTTGCCGATGAGATCGATAGCTCGTTCGTCATCGCCAAACCTTTGACGGTAATCACCGGCCCGTTCGCCCGGCCCACCGACGATCACCACACGGCGACCTTTCGCCATTAACCGCTCAGCGATATTCATATAGTTTTCGAAAGGCCAGCGCCGTCCAAATTCGTTGCTGCCGGGATTCAGCACGACATACGGTGCACCATCCCGCAGCGGCGGCGATTTTTCGCGCCAGATAATTTTGGGTGGTTTGGGTGGTATTTCCTTGCCGGCGTAGTTAGACAAAAATCGATAATGGCGCGTTATCTCATGCGTTGGATAAGTTCCGGTATCAACAATTTGGTCGACTTGACTCAAATAATAAGTGAACTCGGTTCGCGTTGGTTCATTTATAAAAGGTAGAGAGGTAATGGATTTTGGTGCGGCCGCCATCCACAATAAACTATCTGACATCAGTGCCCGCCGCAGATAGGAATCACAGATTGTTACAGCAGGAGCAATTTGGCGCACCATCAAACCAATGCCAAAACGGTAAATAAACCGGCGGGCAAAGGCATGCTCATCAATGATGAACAGCCGGTAACCGGCAAAAATCTCCGTCGCGATTGGCCCCCAACTTTTACACCCAAGTACCGTGATATTGGATTTTTCAACGCCGAACAGGTCCGCATATTCGTCAAGGGAGCGGCGAAATAATACCATGTCTCCAATTCCGTCCATGCGCACTACCAATAGACCTTGGCGTCGTTTAAAAACTGGCCAATAGCGCACCAGGAGATCAAAGCAACGAAACAGCCACCAGCGCCGCCGCATACCAGCCGGTAAAATTCGCCAAAACCAGGAAACCTCAAAGGAATGGCTGGCTAATGTAGACCCGGAACCAATGGCGCTGACATCATCTCTATCAGATGAAACATTTGGTGCGGTAGTTGACACTGATAGCGCCACGATCAATCACTTCAGTTTTTCGTTGAGCACGGTTTTGAGATTGTTTTCCGCCCGGGCACCATAATGAGAAATGATTTCAGCAGCCAAAATACCGCCCATGCGGCCACAACTTGCCAAGTCTTTACCTTGCGTCAGGCCATACAAAAATCCTGCGGCATAAGAATCGCCCGCACCCGTGGTGTCGACAACATGGTCTACTTTTTCAGCATTCAGCACATGCACTTCATCACTGGCAATAACGACCGAGCCTTGAGAGCTCCGGGTAAGGGCAGCTATATCGCAATGTCCTCGGACGTGCTGGAGAGCGTCATCAAACTCACCAACTTGATAGAGAGATTTAATTTCGTCTTCATTGGCAAACAAAATGTTAACGTGGTTATCGACCAAATCGAGAAATTCGTCGCGATGGCGATCAACACAAAATGGGTCCGATAGACTTAGCGCGACCTGACGGCCAGCTTGTTCAGCTGTTTTGGCTGCCTTTATAAAAGCTTCTTTTGCTCGCGGCGGGTCCCATAGGTAGCCTTCCAGGTAAACAACTTTTGAAGCGCCAATAACTTGATCATCAACATCTTCGGGGCCGAGATCAATACAGGCACCCAAAAAAGTCTGCATGGTTCGCTCAGCATCTGGTGTCACGCAAATGAGACACCGGGCTGTCGGCGCACCATTTTCACCAGGCGCCGTGGTGAACGAAACACCGGTAGCACGAATATCACGAATAAAAACCTCACCCAATTGATCTTTGCAGACTTTGCCGATAAATGCGCCGCTGCCTCCGAGGGATGCTATGCCCGCCATGGTGTTGGCGACAGATCCCCCGGACATTTCAATACCCGGCCCCATCATACCATAAATTTTTTCGGCTGTAGCAGCATCGACGATGGTCATGGCTCCCTTAACTAGATCTTGTTCTTCGAGAAATGTGTCCTCGGCATGGGCTAACACGTCGACAATAGCATTGCCGATACCAACAACGTCAAAATCTGTATCACTCATAAAATATTTTCGCCTTATCATTTGGGATAAAGTTGGCTTGTTAAGCCAATCCATGACTAAAGCAAACCAATACAGTTCGATTATACCGAGGCCGATCAAGGCATCAAGTTATCCTTCAAAAAGGCGGTACCATCCTCTTGTGATAAGCAGCAAATCCCGATAAATAGAATGATAAACGGGTGTTAAGTTAGAATAACGGCCGGCGGCCAATTCGACATAACGTTTTGGAATTAGAATTAGATGATTTCTGCTTTTTCTCTCGCCATCGGACAACTTTCCGACAAATCCCTCCGCCAAGTGGTGTGGATCGGCTTGCTCAGTTCACTTGCCATTTTTGTTCTGCTTTGGATAGTGATCGGCTATGTCCTATTTGAAACCAAAATATTTACCACCGGTTGGTTTTTTGGTGTTTTTGATCGGGCTGTCGAATGGTTAACCGATATTTTCGGCGGTGTTTTAATAATTATTGCTACGTGGTTTTTGTTTCCGGTAACCGCAACATTAATAGCCAGTTTTTTTCTTGAACGTGCTGCCCAGGCAGTAGAAAACAAACATTTTCCCAATCTCCCGGCACCTCGGAGGCAGAATTTAAGCGAAATTCTGAAAATTACGTTTAAATTTACTGGTCTGTCGGTTGTGCTTAACCTATTGGCATTGCCGGTTTATTTTGTTTTCTTTTTCCTAGGACCACTCAATCTTTTTGTCTTCTACGCCATGAACGGGTATCTTCTTGGCCGGGAGTATTTTGAACTCATTGCCCATCGCCGCATAGAGCCCTTGCAGACAATTCATTTGCGCGGCGCGTTTCGAGGTCAAATGTTCCTTGCCGGGGTAATAATTACCTTTTTAATGACGATTCCGGTGGTAAACTTAATAGCACCCGTGATCGCAACTGCTGCGATGGTGCATTTGGTACAAGGGTGGCGTAGGATAAATAGATACAAAGCCTTTATTATTGTTTGATGGTAATTGATTGGAAATGACTATGTTTGGAAAAAATAAAGACAAAACTGCAGACAACCCAAGTGATGGAAGTGCTGCAGATAGCGCGGCTGCCAGTTCTGCCAATAACCAATCCGAAAAAAATATTTCCGCCCCACCGCTCAAACCATTTTCAAAAAAAGACTCCCACGCGCCAGCGAAAAGTATTGGAACTCCGTTTCGGATTGAAATTCCCAAGCGGGTCACCGAAATTCCGGGTGAACCAAAACGTAGTGAGCATATGCTCGCCCAGGGTGGTGAGCCAAATCGTCTAACCGTTGGCCGCAACATTTGTTTGAACGGTAAAATAACGTCTTGTGAAAAACTGGTTGTCGATGGCACAGTTGAAGCAACGTTAACTGATGCCCAAGTAATTGAGGTATCTCCCACTGGATATTTCAAAGGCAACGCAGATGTCATGGAAGCAGAAATTAGTGGAAAGTTTGAAGGCACTTTGGTTGCCAAGGATCTGTTGACGATCTACAAAGACGGCAGGGTTGATGGCACGGTGCGCTATGGTCGGATCGTCATTGAAGGTGGTGGTGAGATTTCGGGAGATATGGCATCGCTCGATGAAGCGGAAAATAGTACTGACAGCAAAACCGACAACACCTCTGGCGCCGACGGCTCCAGCTAAAGGGGAAACTTTGGCCAGAAGAAAGCAGCCCCGGGCAGCCACACCTGCAGCTCATCTGGCCGCCATTGCAGGCATTTTTTTTCTCAGTGCCTGTGCGTTTGATCCATCAACCATCGTTCGTTCACCTCGTGTGGTTGATACAGCCGAGGCTAAATCGGTTGAACCGGCTGAACAAAAATCAAAAGATGGCAAGCCAACCAATGAAAGTGAACAGGACCTGCCGCCCAAAACTACCGACGCGGTCGAAAAACCAACACAAATAGCTGCGGTTGAGATTGATCTGACAAATTTTAAAGAACGCTTGTTGGGGCTCGACGGCAGCGAAATCACCGAGCTTCTCGGCGAACCAAAATTCGAGCGCAGTGAACCACCGGCGCAAATTTGGCAATACCAAAGCAATGAATGCTTCGTCGATCTGTTTTTGTTTGAAGAAATAGGCGATTTAACGGTTGATCATGTTGAGGTTCGTGGCAAACAAGTCGAGAAAACTGATGAAAAAATTTGCTTTGCCAGTATTTTAAAAGCCGCCAATGGTGGCGAAAGAAAACAGAACCAGTAAAAAACCGGCAGTGGAAGACAGCCCGGGTAACGATTTTCTTGATGGCGAAAAAACCGGAGACGCGCTGGCCAAAGAGGTTAAAAAACCGGTTCCGGATGAGCTCCCGGACGCGCCTGAGCTCGGCCGGACTGAAAGCGCAGATAATCTGCTGAAAGGCCCTACACCCTAACCGTCAAGCGTCGTTTTAGCTTTAAAGCCACATTCGTCACGGACGACGCAAGTTGGACAATCCGGTTTGCGCGCTTTGCAGACATAGCGGCCGTGCAAGATCAGCCAGTGATGGGCGTGGCGCAGGAACTCAAGCGGCGTTACCTGCTCGAGTTTTTTTTCCACCTCCAGCGGTGTTTTTCCAGGCGCCAGACCAGTGCGATTCCCAAGCCGGAACAAATGGGTGTCGACTGCAATTGTCGGCTGGCTAAAAGCGATATTGAGCACGACATTGGCGGTTTTGCGGCCAACCCCCGGCAGCTTTTGCAGCTCGTCCCGGTTTTCCGGTATTTTGCCGCCGTACTCATCAAGCAGCATATGGCTAAGTTTAATGACGTTTTTAGCTTTTGAATTATAAAGCCCAATGGACTTGATATAATTTTTCAGCTTGGCTTCCCCAAGCTCGACCATTTTCTTAGGTGTTTTAATTTTCTTAAACAGCGGCTTGGTTGCCTTATTGACGCCGACATCGGTCGCCTGAGCTGACAAGACGACGGCCACCAGCAGAGTATAATTATTGACATAATGCAGCTCGCCTTTGGGCTCAGGATTTCGCTGTTCGAGCTTGGCGTAAAAATGGTGAATTTTAGCTTTATTCATAAAAGTTAATTTTTCTAAAAGTGCCTGTAACCTTTTCAAATATTAACAAATAGGTAGCGTTTCTCAAACACGACGGTCATATTATTTCAGTCGGTAGACAAACTGTCAAAGGGAACAGAACAGAAGGGCAAAGATGCTCGACGTTATTCATCATCAAACAGATCGGCCTAGCGAGATGTTTCTTGGGATCATCATGAAACCCAGAGATATGGCGCATTTAAGCATTGCCCAGCGCATAATTATCTTCATTGCCGTGCTTT
>CAJWIB010000179.1 GCA_913041095.1 uncultured Rhodospirillaceae bacterium
TGGTGCTGCCATGCGCCAGGATGATTATACCTTCTGTACCTATCGTGGGCATGCCCATACTTTGGTGCGTGGCGCCTCGATGACCGGCATGATCGGCGAACTAATGGGCAAGGAATGCGGCATGTTGAAGGGCAAAGGCGGCTCCATGCATTTGACCGATGTCGAAAAGGGCGCCATGGGCTCCTATGCTATTATTGGCGCCCACCTGCCAATCGCCGCTGGGGCCGCCTGGCAGGCGCAATACAACAAGACCGGCCAGATTGCGGCGTGCTTCTTTGGCGATGGAGCGACCAATATTGGCGCCTTCCACGAAGCATTGAACTTTGCCGTGATTTGGAATCTGCCGGTGGTCTACGTCTGTGAAAACAATCTCTATATGGAATACACGCCGATCAGTGAAGTGACAGCGGTTGAGCATCCGGCCGCGGACCGGGCGTGTGCCTATGGCCTGCCATCGATTATTGTTGATGGTAATGATGCGGACGCAGTGTTCCGGGTGGCGATGACGGCGTTCGACAAAGCGCGTGCCGGTGGCGGACCTTCCTTGATCGAGGCCAAAACTTATCGTTACTCGGGGCACTCCCGGGCTGATCCCGCGACCTACCGGCCAGACGGCGAGCTCGATGAGTGGATGAAGAAAGATCCGATCCCGATGTATCGCCAACGTCTGCTCGATTTTGGCGTTAAAGAAGATGTCGTCAGCAGTATCGAAGAAGCTGTATTAAAAGCTGTCGATGAGGCGACCGAAGAGGCTAAAGCCTCACCGCCGCCACCTTTGGAATCCGCCTATACAGATGTTTGGGCTGATGGAGGTGTGTCATGGCGGAACTAACCTACCGGGAAGCGGTGATCGAGGGCATTGCCCAGGAAATGCGCCGGGATAATAAAGTTGTTTTCTTGGGCGAGGATATCGGCAAAGCGGGCGGCGTGTTTAAGGCAACCGTCGGGCTCTGGGATGAATTTGGTGATCTCCGCGTGCGCGATACGCCGATCTCCGAACAGGCGATTTTGGGTGCCGCCATGGGTGCAGCGATGACCGGCCTCAGGCCGATCGCTGAAATTATGTTTTCGGACTTTCTTGCCGTCTGCTGGGATATTGTCACCAACCAAATTGCTAAATCCCGCTACATGACCGGTGGACAGGTTGATGTCCC
This sequence comes from uncultured Rhodospirillaceae bacterium, assembly GCA_913041095.1. Lineage (GTDB taxonomy): Bacteria > Pseudomonadota > Alphaproteobacteria > Rhodospirillales > UBA2165 > TMED23. Next base: position 1,155 of record CAJWIB010000179.1, read on the forward strand.
CTTGGTAATCCGGACCGCTAATGGTGGTGGAGTGCGATTTGGCGCTCAGCATTCGCAAAGCGTTGAAAACTGGGCAATGATGATTCCCGGCATTAAAGTTGTGGTGCCCTCGACACCAGCCGATGTTAAAGGTTTGCTGGCGGCTGCTATCCGTGATCCGGACCCAGTGATTTTCTTTGAACAAAAAGCCCTCTATGCGACTAAAGGTGAAGTGCCCGACGGAGAACATGTTGATGAAATCGGCAAAGCCAAAGTGGTGCGTGAAGGTGATGATGTGACGATATTGGCGCTTGCTTTAATGGTGCCGCGCGCTCTTGAAGCGGCGGACCGTCTGCAGGCCGAAGTTGGAATTTCGGCCAATGTGGTTGATATCAGAAGCCTGGTGCCGCTCGATACCCAAACGATTATTCAACAGGTGCAAAAAACGGCGCGGGTGGTGACGGTTGAAGAGAACCCGAGGCTTTGTGGCTGGGGGGCGGAAATCGTCTCGATCATTGCTGAAGAATGTTTCTACGATCTCGATATGCCGATTGTGCGCATCACGACGCCGCATATTCCACTATCTTCAGCAGATGAGCTGGAGGACGAGATGATCCCGTCGGCTGATCGTATTTTTGAAACCGTGCGGCGGGAGGTCGATTAATGGACGTGATCATGCCGCAAATGGGCGAGACCGTCGCTGAAGGTACGCTCACGGTTTGGCACAAAAAAGTTGGCGATAATGTTAGCTCCAGCGATATTTTATTTGAAATCGGCACTGACAAGGTCGAGATGGAAGTGCCGGCGATGGCTGACGGCGTGCTGACAGAAATATTAGTTGCTGAAGGTGATACGGTTGCTGTTGGCACCAAGCTTGCCGTGATTGAAGGGACTGGGGAGGCGGCAGCACTTTCTCCCGATGCATTCGAACCTGAAGCGCCAAAAGCAGATCCTGCCGCAACACCGGTGCCAGTGGCTGAGCGGCCAGAACGGGACCGTTCGATGAAACTCTCACCGGTGGTGCGAAAATTATTAGCAGAAAATAATCTCAGCCATACCGATGTTACCGGCACCGGCCGGGATGGCCGCATCAAGCGCGGTGATGTGCTGGATTATATGAAGGGCGGAGCGGCTACGGTACCAACCGCGCCTGTTCCCGCTGAAGCACCTGGTGCGGTTTCCGCTGAAGGCATCACCGTTGTGCCGTTCAGCTACCGGCGCAAGATGACGGCCGAACATATGGTGCGCTCGAAAGCAACCAGCCCGCATGTTCTGCAAGCTGTTGAAGTGGATTTCTCTGGCGTCAACAAAGCCCGCCAAGCCATCGGTGCCGATTGGAAGCGCCAGGAAGGCTATTCGCTGACTTTTCTGTCGTTCATTGCCAAAGCCGTTTGCACGGCTATCAAAGATTTCCCGCATATCAACGGCCATATCGAAAAAGATCATTTGGTGGTGTTTGACCGGGTCAATCTGGCGATAGCGGTCGATCTCAATTTTGAAGGCTTGGTGGCGCCGGTAATCCGGGATGCTGATTTGAAGACCGTCACCGAAATCGCTCGGGCAACCAACGAACTTGCACGTCGCGCGCGGGCCGGTGAACTGACACCTGATGATATGGCCAACGCGACCTATACAATCTCGAACAATGGCTCGTTTGGTACGCTAATCACCGCACCGATCATTAACCAGCCGCAAGTGGCGATCCTGTCGACCGATAGTATCACCAAGCGCCCAATGGTGATTGAGCAGGACGGCGAAGACCTCATTGCTATCCGACCAGTTGGTATCCTGTCCCAAAGCTTTGATCACCGGGCGATTGACGGCTCGTACTCTGGCGCCTTCATGCGCCGGGTCAAAGAAATCCTTGAAGGTAAAAACTGGGTCGAGTCGGTAAGCTAAAAGTTAATTTTTTGAAAGGTGCCAGGCACCTTTTATTTTATTAACTATTTCACCCGTCCCGTTGATGCCCGCACGATTAAATCTGGTTTGAGTTTGATCGAGCGGGCGAGGATATCGGGATCACTGATGTTTTCCAAAAGTATGCGGGCGGCTTCGGCGCCGACATTAACCAGCGGCGTGTGCACAGTGGTGAGCGGCGGATTGAACTTATCAGCAAAGGGCATGTCATCGAAACCAACGACGGAAATGTCTTTGCCGCATTTGATGCCATCGGCTTCGAGCTCGTCATAAACGCCCAGCGCCATGATGTCGTTACCGGCATAAACAGCGGTGAACTTCTTGCGCCCAGCCAGCAGTTTAGAGGTGGCATTGCGGCCTTCTTCTTCGGAAAATTCGTCACAGAAAACGACAAGATCCCTATCTGGCTTCAAACCAGCATTTTTCATGCCCTGCAAAAATCCCTGATAGCGCTCATAGCCGGTCGAAAATAATTGCGGGCCGGCAACATAGGCTATCCGTTTGTGACCCAGCTGGGCGAGGTGGGAAATTACCATATTGCCGCCTATATGCTCATCACTGAGCACCGACGACACGTCAGTATCATTAGAGGCGCGCACGGCCTGGACAAAGGGCGTGCCTTCCCGGCGGCAGTCATCGATTAATTTATCCTTGCGCTTGGCCGTTGCGATAATCAGCCCATCAACATGGCGTTCCCTAAATTTTTCCACCGTGCTTTGCTGTTTTTCCGGCAGGTTGTAAGTGTTGGCGACAATAACGCTGTAGCCATGCGCTTCCAGCATATTGTCGATGCCTTTGATAATCGGTGCGAATGCCGGGTTGGTTAGATCCGGCACCATAAGGCCAACTGTAAAGGAGCGATTTGTTTTGAGGCTTTGGGCGAAGGCATTAGGGCGATAGCCCATTTCGGTGGCGGCTGACAGAATCTTAGCTGCAATCTCCTCGGTTACCATCTTGCGGGTTTCCGGATTAAGCACGCGTGATACGGTCGAGGAATGAACCCCGACTTTGTTGGCAACATCTTTTAAGGTAACGCGTGTTTTTCTCATGTTCTTCAAATTATCCGATAAAACACTTTTTCTTATCCGTGTCAGATGGTATATGTTATGCAATCGTTTGCATAGCTTTTTATCTTTATCGGGAGGGACCCCAAAATGGCAAAGAATGATCTCAAAGGAAAGACAGTCGGATGGATCGGCACTGGTCGCATGGGCTATGCGATGGCGGAGCGCCTGTTGAAAGCTGGCGCTGAACTTTCGGCCTGGAATAGAACAAAATCAAAAGCCGAGCCATTGGCGGAATTGGGGGCAACTATTGTTGATAGCCCAGCCGAACTTGCTGATCGGGATATCGTTTTCACTATGGTTGCTGGACCCGCTGATTTTGTCGAGGTGACCAAAGGCCAAAATGGCGTATTGTCGCAAGGCGGCCAAACTCCGGGCTTGTTGGTCGACTGCACGACGATTTCGGAGGAAGCCTCCCATGAGGTGCGTGAGTTTGCCACCAGGGTTGGCACCTCTATGCTTGATGCGCCGGTAAGCGGCAATGCCAAAGTCGTCAAAGCTGGCAAGCTCAGCATCGTCGCCTCGGGTGCTAAGGACGCCTATGATGAGGCGCTGCCTTATCTTGAATCTATCGCGCAAGGGGTCAGCTATGTCGGTGAAGGCGAGTTGGCCCGCATGGTTAAGATTTGCCATAACGTTTTCTTAGGGGTCCTCATTCAGTCTTTAGCGGAAATTACGGTATTGGCTGAAAAAGGTGGTGTACCGCGTCACGCGTTTATGGATTTCATCAATAAAAGTGCCGTGGGCTCAATGTTCACGGCCTACAAAACACCGTCATTGGTTAATCTCGATTTTGCTCCAACCTTTACACCGCTGTTGCTGCGTAAAGATATGGAGCTTGGTCTGTCGGCGGCGCGCAATTTGAACGTGCCGATGCCAGTCGCCTCCATGACCCGTGAAATCATTCAAAACTTGATCGGTAATGGCTATACCGATTGTGATTTCGCCGCGCTGATTGAGATGCAGGCAAAAAATTCAGGTTACGAAATTAAATCTGAAGATGTTGAGGTGGAAACCGGTCTTTAAATCAAGCGGACTTTAGGCTTTGTTTACTTCGTTTATCATCATCGCCAACTGATCTATTTAAAAAGGTTTATTCAAAATTGGGAAAGATATATTAGAAGCATTGTCTTCTAATACTGTCTTTTCCGCATAGCTCATCATAATGACTACTTTTAAGGCCGGATTGATCCGCAAGGCTTTAGAAGCCATACTAAAGATGGCACGTAATATTACGTGCGACGGAGCCGGAAAAACTCATAAAGCAGGTGAGGCGAAGATTATATTTAACAGTGCTTGGCGTTTTTCAACTTTAATTACATGGATGGCACGATCTAGTGCATCACCCAGCTCATTCGGGTCTTCAACTTTCTCGCCATAGCCGCCACAAACGTCCATCATTTTGTCGAATTCAGGTGCCGGGTCGAGCGAGATTAACGCCATCCGATTGCTTTTGGCTGCATGCCCATCAGGATACATACCCAGCGTGGAACGGCGGACCGCATTCCACAAAGAATTGTTGAAGACCAAAAACAGGACCGGTAAATCGTGCGCTTTAGCGACGTGATGGGCGGCAATTGGATTACCAAACATATAGGAGCCATCCCCACAGGCCGAGACGACCAATTTATCCGGACAAGCGAGTTGCGCGCCTAACGCCGCACCCACACCCCAGCCAAGCCCACCGGCATTTGGCGTACCAAAATAGGTGTGGGGTTGAGGCCTGTTCATGAAGGGTAGCAGCAATGGATAATCGTTGAAAATCAATGAATCATCATCCAGCCGCTCGCCAAGC
>CAJWIB010000180.1 GCA_913041095.1 uncultured Rhodospirillaceae bacterium
AGTCCATATCTTTGAAATTGGATTTTAACATGCCTTGAGCTTCACCCGCCTGAACTAACCCATCCTTATTGGCATCCATGGCTTTTGCCCGATCAGAGAGTTCCTTTCCTTTGCCAGCCGCGAGTGACGGTTGTACCAGAGCGAAACCTGCAATGAGTGCGACGATAAGTGTTATGCGTTCCATGTTTAGAATACCCTCCCTGCCCACCGAGTTTTTCCGAGTTTTTCACCATTTTTTAGGCCAGCAAGTTAGCACGGCAAATGTGGTTATTGTCAAGGACCGTCTAAACGTCAGGTCCGCCGCTGTTGCCTCTCTGCAAAGTCTTTCATCCAGCCGAAACCCTCAACCTCCGTTTCGACGACAGGTGGACATCCCGTTACTCGTAGGGATCTTTGGGGGTACTGGCAGGAGATAGAATTCTCTACCCGAGGACCATCATCCGCGGGAGATTAGGAAATCTATTAATACGGTTCCGCAAGTTTCGCAGACCGTTTCTCCATGGCGCTTTGTAAAGCCTCACGGGCGGCCGGGGGGAACACCCTGGGTATCTCGCCATCGTAGTCGTGCATCTGCTTGCCGGTTTCAATCGAACCATTTTGTACAAACGCACAACGCGGAAGACGACGCTCAAACCACGCCGGAAGAGTTTTGAACGGATCCCGATCCTCTTTCAGCAGTCGGGCGAGCAAGGCAACATCTTCAAGTGCCAAAGCTGCGCCGAAGGCCCAAAACGGGGTTGAGTAATGGGCCGCATCGCCCACCAGAATGACCCGGCCATCGTACCAAGGTCCTTCCATCCTGACTTCCTCAAGCGGCGTGTAAACCATCTTGTCCGGATCCGTTGCTTGGGCGAGGAGTTCGGGAATTTCGGCTTCGAACAGGGTAAATCTATCGCGGAATAACTGCGGTAAGTCTTCCTTCGCATAACGGGGGTTGCCTGGTTCAATCGAGGTACCGGCCAGATACATTTCCGTTGCTGAAAGCGGCACAATACCAATGGTCGCTTTTCCGCCCCAGAACCAGTTTAAATCGTTAATGGATTCCGGTCTCGGCATGACATAGCGCCAGGCGGAGAAGCCGGAAAATTTAGGTTCTTCGCCGCCAAATAGGAGAGCTCGTATCTTCGAGCGGCTACCATCCGCGCCGACCAGCAAATCGTAGCTTGCGCTGGTGCCGTCGGTGAAAGTAACGTCGATCGAGTCGGGTCCGTTATTTGCGGTTTCGACCGTGGCCCCCATTTTGATGGGCACACCGGCTTCGGCCACTTTTTCCGCCAACACTACATGCAGAGCATGGCGCATGATACTGATACCAACGGGCATGCCACTGCCACTGCCTTCAACGGCAGTTTCCACGACGACATCCCCATGGGCGTCCCGGTATCGGAATTTGACATCCTCATGAGACCATCCCGCGCTACGAACCTCATCGGCAACACCGATTTCCTCAAGCGCCCGCATGGCGGGGCCTAGCAAAGCTGTACCCGCGCCCAGGATCTCAAAGTCTGGCTTGATTTCAACAATCTCGCAGGCAATGCCACCCCTTGCTAGAGATATCGCAAGCGCCTGGCCGGCAATGCCGCCCCCGACAATCAAAACTTTGTATTCATCTGACATATCAACTTACTCCCTATCTAGGTTCACCATCACCACGGTAAACCGGACACCAGCAGCAAATAGAAGCACCATCACTAAACCACGATAGCTGGTTTTAGCCGCTCTTATCCGAAACAGCCCTTCTGCTCCAGTTTATTCTTTCAAAAAGAATTATATTCCTTTCGCCGAAAAAGATCAATTATTAAATTGCTGTCAGTCAGATTTGTTCGAATTCTTAAACAATAACGCCGAACATCAGGGTTTGGTACGCCCTTTCTGCTCGATTCCAGTAAGCAAAATGTCGGTCATAAAGGCACTATAGGGCTTTGCCAGTTTGCGTGGGCTGGCCTTAGCGTCGAAGAGTTGGGGAAATATAGGGCCTGCTGTCCTGAAAAAGAAACTTGATGCTGCAAAGAACAGGATATAGAGAAACCGTTCGTCAAAATCGTCGCGAAACAGCCCTTCAGCCCGCCCTTCATCCACAAGTGTTTTCAGATCGGCGAAACCAGCCTTGGTGATTTCGCACCGCTTTTCCGCCGCCCACTTGGTTTCGCCATAAATGATGTATCGAACAAACAGGTCGTGGGATCCTGGATTAGCCGCACCAAAGTCGATAAATGTCTCGATCCGGCGACGCAATTTTTCTTCAGGAGTCCCTCGTATTTCCTTGCTCGACTGTATAACCACCGAGCTTTCAACAAGCATCTGTTTCAACACGGCAACCAGAAGCCCATCCATGTCCTTGAAATAATATCGGATCAAAGCAGGATCGACACCGGCCGATTCAGCAACTTCAAGCCGTGTCAGCTCAGCGGGCGGTTTGTTGTTCATCAGCTTTCGCGCCGCACCGATCAATGCGTCTTCGCCGACACCATTTGCGCTTCCCGCCGGGCGACCCTGGCCTCGACGACGAGTTTTTGGTTTAGCGGTTCGCTTTTGAGGTTTGCTCACGGCTTGAAAATCTTGTTATTGGCTCCTGAAACAATCGTATAGGACAACCCGATATAGAACAACCTAGCTAAGATATGCTACCAACATCAAAAGAATAAATAATTACACATAATCGTGAATGTTTTGTAGTGCTTCAATTTCTAAATCAATTCGTATCAATTGCACTTGTATCTCTAACCTGCATCAACAGGCCGGCCACAAGACTGCACTCGACCAATTTGCAAAAACGTCAAATTAATCCTTGCCAAAAGGGAGTCGTCCACACATGACCCTTAACGGACATTGGCCTTACACTAGCTATTGATGCCGATCACTCAGGATAGGATACCCGGCCGGCAATTTCCGGCGAATTTACGGCATAGCGATAAGCTCGAAAGATACTACTATCTGGTCCACGCGGTGTTTTTATGAACCACGGACTAACAAACTCCCAGACAATTTCTCCCTCTGGCGTTACTTCAATAATCCGACCATGCAAGCCTTCGCAGATCAGCGTATTGCCGGAAGCCAATCTTTGCGCACCGCTAATATTGGGACTAAACAGCGACCATAGCGGCCAGCCGGTATAAGACCATACTTCATCCCCGCTATCCCAATCGAACTCAATGACTTTGGAATAAAAAATACCGCCAGGGACGTGAATACCATTTGCAAAAAATAGCACGTTACCGTTTTCCAACAAGGTGCAATCATGCTGTTGCCCCCAAGCGTTATCCTGCCATTGCTTAGAAACTTTTTTGCTCTTTTTATCGACCACAATGATCATACTGTTTTTACGAAAGCTCAGCATAATATCGCCGTTCGGCAGTTCAGTACACGCATTGCAATGCAGGAACTCCTTTCGTGTACTCATGATGTGTAAAGGGTATTCTTCAATCTCCATATCGGTGTGAGCATGCCACTCCCATACCGTTTCGCCAGCGGGCGATACTTCACGCAGATAATCGCTCCAAGTATTGCCACTATCGTCTTCGCTACCCGGTTCAGCGCCAATCATTCGCGCCTGCGCTTCCTTCGGCATTTTCTCCCAGCCGATATAAAGTGTATTACCGTTCTGGAGACGGCAAAAATCATGGTGTTGGGCATCATCCTGATATTCCCAAACGACCTGGCCATCCCAATCATACTCGCGCAGTAGGCCACCCTTACCGCCGCCAGGACTTGGTCCCTCGATTGTCTCACCTGCCCACAACAAGTTTCCGCTTGGCAACAGATAGGCATAGCTGCCTGGTTTAATGGGATGATCCCATTGATGAAGCACCTCACCTTTCATGCCAACCAAATAGGTCGCTTTGCCTTGAAGGGGAGTAATAATTGTAACGCCCGGTGTGGCCCGGGCGCGGTCAAATTCCAATACTCCAACAGTGGTATGCCTCATGGTTTACACGATAGTCTGCCCATATAAATATGTAAAGATTGCCGAAACGCCTTCTATCTAATGGCATGACGGTTTCACACCCATCAAGGGCTTCATAAATGCATAGATGTACGAACTTACCAAATGGCTTTACTATACCAATTATTACGCGAAGAATAATCGGCAAAACGTCGAATCACTTTAGGCTTACAGCAATAACTAAGATGGCAAAGTAAAGGGTGAAACCATCCGTCGAGGACAATGGGGAATGTGGAAAAAATTTAGAAAAACCTGAAGTCATTTCCAAAACAGGAGAAATAATCATCATGCTGCAATTCAGCGAACCACCGCGGGTGGAAATAAATCCTAATGAGTGCGTGCCATTGGTGGCTATGGTTTATTTTAAAGCCAACGAACCCGCTACAGCGGAAATAGAAATTGACGACGGGCGCAAGAAACGAGTGGTCAATTACGGACCTGACAAAAACCCCAAAAACGGTCTACCGATTATCGGCATGCGCGCTGATACCGAGCATAAAATCTCCGTGACGGCACGAGATGAATCGGGCAAAAGCTCAGATACTGTTGAATTGTCTTATCGCACGCCGCACCTGCCCGTTGACGCTGCGGCCATTCCCCGCTTTTCGCTAGAAACTTCGAATGCAGAGGACATGGAGCCGGGCTTCACTTTGCTCTCCATACGCCGACGTCCGGTGATGCGCGCCATCTGGATGACTCAAAAACAAGCTGTGTTTCAAAACCGTTGGAGCTTGTTGGTGGCTATCGATGAAGAAGCCGAAGTCGTTTGGTATTATATTGCCGACAGCCGCATCGCCGGCGTTCACCAACTGCAAAACGGCAACCTCTTTTTTCACCATGTTAATTTCCGCTCCATCGAGATGGATATGTGCGGAAATATCATCAATCAGTTCCACGCCACCAACCGGCCCTGGGGGCCGGTAGAAAACTCCATCGGTATTGAAGCGGAAAGCCTGCATCACCAGCCCCATGAAATGCCTAACGGCAACTTTCTGGCTCTTACTGCCAATGCCAAAGAGATTGAGAACTACTATACCAGCGAAGAAGACCCGGATGCGCCGCGGGCAACACAAAAGGTTGTTGGTGATACTATCGTCGAGTTCACCCCAGAGGGCGACATCGTCTGGAATTGGAACACTTTCGATTATCTCGACCCTATGCGGATTGGCTACCAATTGCTTGATACGTACTGGCATACCAGAGGATTTCCCAATCATCTCGATTGGACCCATGGCAATGGCGTTACCTATGATCACCATGATGACAGCATTATCGTTTCTCTCCGCCATCAAGACGCCATCATAAAAATTGACCGCAAGACTAAAGAAATCATTTGGATTCTTGGCGATCCGGCGGGGTGGGAAGGTGAGCTGAAGGATAAACTCCTGAAACCCACCCATGATCTGCGCTGGCATTATCACGGACACAATCCGCGGGTGACCGGCGAGAACCAATTCGTTATGTATGATAACGGTATTTGCCGGGCGCTCCCTTTTCACGGGCCATCGGCGGCGCCTCACGAATGCTTTTCCCGCGCCATCGAATATCAGATTGATCCCGATAAGATGGAAGTCAGCGAGATTTGGGTTTCTTCATCGGATGAATCCGAGGACCGGGTTATTTCCTGGGCCATGGGAGACGCCCATAGGTTGCCACAGACGGACAATATGCTGGTGATCGATTCCTTCTGTACACCGGTGGGCCCGGCGCTGAATCGCTTGGAGACCGTTACCATATCGGACCTTACCTGGAATTCCTGGAACCGGTCCGAATGGCATCCCAATGACCTCGCCACCTGGGCCCGCATTCGGGAAATGAAGCGGGATGGAGATCGGGAAATTGTGTTTCAGGTACGCGTTGACAATGAACACGACATTGTCGGCTGGGAAGTGTTTGGGGGGGCACGAGTGAAAAGTCTTTACCAAGC
>CAJWIB010000181.1 GCA_913041095.1 uncultured Rhodospirillaceae bacterium
AGCCGTGCAAAATCTTAATCTCATGCTGGGATTAGACGAAACTATTGGCTTGCTTAGACGCAAATACCGTTAAACATTTTGCCGTTATTAATTTTTAAATCACTCTCTTAGTTTCTGCACGGCAACAGCTCTTATTAAGCTTTACAGACTAACCAGCGTAGCACCTTCGAGTAAATATTTAGACGCTCCGAAAGGTGCTCGGCTATGTTGTTGGATTACTCGTTCCTGGCCATTGTGGTCATCACTTGCTCACTTATCTATTATCTATTGCGCCGTCACCAGCATTTCCTCGGTGTTGAGTTTGCGCAATTCGAAAAGACACATATTCGATCTATTGCCAGCGGATTTTTCCGGTGAGGTTATTGATTTAGGCGCCGGCTGAGACTCACTGGCGTTTCCATTGGTGCGCAAATTCCCGCAATCAAAAGTCTCTGCCTATGAAATATCACCGGTGCCGTGGCTGGCGATGCAGCTGTGCTGGCTGTTTCAGTTCTGCCATAATCTTATCATCGAGCGGGTCAACTTGTTGAAAAAGAACTTTCGTTTTCGCGTTGAGACTAAGGCGGTAATTTGTTATCTCCATTCAGAAGCGCTCAAAAAACTGCGTCCCAAGCTAGAACGCGACCTTGAGCCCAACACGCTGGTCATCAGCAACGTGTTTGATATTCTAGGCTGGCAACCCGAAAGCAGCACATGAGATTGACGACGCCTTCTGCCCGCAGATTTATGTTTATAAAGTGCCAAAAATTTTCACCCCTCAGATGCCGAGCGCTTGCCCCCGCAAACTTGGCTTACGTCGCATTAGCGGCGACCCGCAATCGCGGGCGTTAAAAGCCTAAATTTCGGGGGATGGGCTATTAAACTTCCCTCCCCCTTGATGGAGGAGGGGTAGGGTGGGGGTGCTTATAAATGCTATTCCTAAAGCGCGATCAAAACACCTTCATCAATCGCACGACGGATGCGTTCAGAATTCTCCTTTTTATCGACCACCGGCGTTTTTGCTTTGGCATAGGTTAGCTTGTGCGTCAGTAATCCATCTTTAAAATGAAGCAGGTCCAAGCCGCGCCAGCCACCGGCACGGTCGCCGTTTTCCATGGTCATCAGCCACCTGAACATAATTTTGCCAGTGCCTTTACCCTCCCCGACCTCAACAAACTGATCTTCGAAGTGAAATATCAATTTACCAAATTCATGACGAAACTGTGGAATTAGAGCTTCCCGAATGGCTGTTTTACCGACATGGCGGATGCCATGGAATTCGTCATAGACTGCATCTTCGGCAAAGTAGGACATCACATCGTCGATATCCTCGCGGTCGAACGCCTCGGAAAAGCCGTCCATCAGTTTTAAAAGTGCGTCCCGGTTATCTTTTCTCATGACTTATCAATCCGCATTTGGGCGCGTTTGGGAATATCGAAATCCGGCAGCCCGGCAGATTTCCAGGTTTCCAAAGCTTTCATCATGGTTTCCTTTGGCGGTAGCGAAAATTCGTCCTCCGGTACAGAACGCGTGCCATCAATAACAATCTTGCTGCCTATTTTGACGCCATCGACCGCCTCAATGGATGGGTCCATGGCGGCGCGCATAAAGACATCTTTGATGATGACGGTATCACGGGACGGATTGTAGCGGGCATTCAGCACCCAATCCATATGCAATGGATCACGAATATCGACATCTTCATCGACCACGGTGACGCGTTTCAAGGCGCTGACCTCGGCGGCCATGCGGCCGATTTTCATGCCATGCCCTTGATATTGCGGCGTCATAGCAATAATTCCATGGGCCATCTGGCCGCCAAAGGTGAGGTCAATATGGAAATCGCTAATGAAGATTTCACCAAGGTCGTGGCGGAGGATTTTGTTGATCATCCCAGCCGTCGCATGGCTTTGTAGCATGGTACTTTCGCTCGGTGGCATCTGGCTGGTCATGCCGTAATAAATCGCATCCTTGCGGCGAGTTATGGCGGAGATGCGAGCTACGGGCTTATCACTTATCTCGCACATGAAGCCAAGGTTTTCACCGAACGGGCCCTCTTTATCCAGCTCGCCAGGTGCAATCTCGCCCTCAATGATAATCTCGGCATTGGCTGGGATTAAAATATCGTTGGTCACGCATTTGACGAGCTCGATCGGTGCGCCTTTTAAGCCGCCGGCAATCTCCATCTCCTGCACGCCGGTTGGAAGCGTCGCCACCGAGGCCAATTGATAGGCTGGATCGGCACCGATAACCCAAGCGACCGGGGCTGACTTACCTTGTTTCCACCAGGTTTCGCATTGATCATGGCCGCCCCGGCGGGGGTTCATATTGACGACAACACTATGGTCATCGCGCACTAGAGTACGGTAAACACCGGAATTTTGATTATCTGAATCGACCAGGCGGGTCATCACCGTGGTCGTAATATAAGGCGCTGCATCTTTACCCGGCGTCCACGTCGGGATCGGTAAATCGCTAAGCTTGGCATCATCACCTTTAAGCACCACTTCCTGGCAGGGCGCGTTTTCGACCGTTACTGGTTTTAGCGGATTGACCAGCGCGTTCTCCCATTGGGCATTAATTTGCTCTGGTTCAACATCAAGCGCCAGGGCATAAGCTTGGCGTGATGCTCCCAGTGCACCGGTGCAGAGTGTCAGATCTGAGCCTTTGACATTATCAAACAAAAGACCGAAACGGTCTTTATCCGGCAGGGCTTGAAAGGCCCATTTGGCCAAGCAGGCCGGCTCCCAACTTACATCGACGGCCTGAGTTATCCGCCGGAGCAAACCTTGCTGCTCGGCGACGGCGATAAAATCTCGAAAACTACGGCTCATAAAATTTCCCCGATTATTAGGTTTGACGCCGCAAAATTATATGGCTCGGGAAAATGACTGTCACGCGGGAACTGAGAGTCAGGGGACGCCTTGTATCACCCGCGCTCACAAAAATCCATCTCTGGTACAGCCATAACCTAACCGTCATGCACGAGCTTGACGGTAGGGGAATAGGTAAAATAATGTCGATCTCATCGTCAACAGGGAGCAGGAAATTTAAACGTCAATCAAGCCGTCTTCGAGCTCGGCGGCGTGGGATTGGATGAAGTTGAGGCGAAGCTCGGGTTTTTTGCCCATCAAATCGTCGACCAGCTTGGCGGTCTCCTTGGCTTCGACTTTTTCATCATCGGTGTGCCGCAGTGGCACGGTAACCCGGAGCAGCGTCCGAGTCTCCGGATTCATTGCCGTTTCTTTGAGCTGGGCCGGTGGCATTTCACCAAGCCCTTTAAAGCGGCTGACCTCGATTTTACCGCGCCCGGAGAACTCTTTTTCGACCAAAATATCTTTGTGGGCATCATCCATCGCGTAGAGAGTTTTGCCGCCTTGGCTGAGCCGGTACAGTGGTGGCATTGCAATATAAAGATGTCCATTTTCAATGAGTTGTGGCATTTTTTTAAAGAAGAATGTCATTAAAAGTGAGGCGATATGAGCGCCATCGACATCAGCATCAGTCATGATAATGACCTTCTCGTAGCGCAAATCTTCATCGCGAAAATGCGGCCCGGTGCCGCAGCCCAAAGCTTCGTTGAGATCATTAATTTCCTGGTTGGCCTGCAGCTTATCAGTGGAGGCACTGGCTACGTTCAAAATCTTACCACGGAGCGGTAAAATCGCCTGGGTTTTCCGATCGCGGCCTTGTTTAGCGGAACCGCCGGCAGAATCACCTTCGACGATAAAAATCTCGGTGCCTTCGGCGGAATTTTGCGTGCAATCGGCAAGTTTGCCAGGCAGGCGCAGGCGTTTGGTCGCCGATTGCCGTTTAAGCACCTTGTCCTGGCGCTTTTTCATGCGGATTTGTGAGCGCTCAATAACGTGCTCGAGCAGGCGCTTGGCGGTTTCCGGATCGCCACTGAGCCAATGGTCAAAATGATCGCCGACCGAGCTTTCAACCAGTTTTTGTGCTTCGACGGTGGCGAGTTTTTCCTTGGTTTGCCCTTGGAACTGAGGATCCTGGATAAACACTGAGAGCATAATGCAGGCGCCACCGACGACATCATCAGCGTTGATCTTGGTTGCAGCTTTTACTTTTGTCAGCTCGCCATAGGTTTTAAGGCCCTTATTGAGTGCCGCCCGCAGGCCGAGCTCGTGGGTGCCGCCTTGCGGTGTCGGTACGGTATTACAATAGGAATTAAAAAACTCATCCTCATCCACCGGCCAGGCAACTGCCCATTCGACCGTACCTGAACCACCATTCAGCTTGGCTTGGCCAAAAAAGGTGTTGGGCGTGATAGTGGCACGTTCTTCCAGCGTGCTTTGCAGATAGTCGCTCAAACCACCGGGGAAGTGGAGAGTGGCTGTTTCCGGTGTTTTTTCGTCTTTTTCGAGGAGTTTGAGGTCGCATTTCCAACGGATTTCAACGCCCCGGAACAAATAGGCCTTGGAGCGCGCCATGCGATAAAGAGTCGACGGGCGGAAATGTACTTTAGAGCCGAAAATCTTGGGGTCGGGATGAAATCTAATCAAAGTTCCTCGCCGGTTCGAGACTTTACCACCGTCTTTGAGTTTGCTTATAGGTTTACCGCGTTCAAAGCTTTGGGCCCAGAGCTTTTTATCGCGGGCGATTTCGACGGTCAGATCATCGGCGAGCGCGTTAACGACCGAGAGGCCAACGCCGTGTAGGCCACCGGAGGTTTCATACGCGCCAGCTCTAAATTTTCCACCCGAATGAAGGGTCGTCAGGATAACTTCGAGGGCAGACTTGCTTTTGAATTTAGGATGCGGGTCGGTCGGAATGCCGCGGCCATTATCGTTGACGGTGATGTATTGATCGGCTGAAAGTTCCAAATCGATGCGGGTGGCTTCGCCGGCGACCGCCTCATCCATCGAGTTATCAAGAAGTTCGGCGACCAAATGATGGACCGCCCGCTCATCGGTGCCGCCGATATACATGCCGGGGCGCAGACGTACCGGTTCCAAGCCTTCGAGAACTTCGATATCCTTAGCAGAATAAGATTTATTTTTTTTCGACTTTTTACCTGACAAACTGGACCCAGTACTTTTATTAGCGCCTTTATTGGTTTTATTGGGAGCGTCGTCGAATAGATCGGCCATGTTGTTACCTGTATTAATATCTTGCCTTATTCGTCATTATACTGTGTTTTATGTTAGAACTATAACAATATCTTGTGCCTCAGTAGATTATCTGAGACAAGGACAAACATCCTGTTTTTGAGGAAAAATCGATGTCTGATAATAAACAAGACCAAAAAACTGAAACTCCTGAGGGAGAGCGGACTATAACGGTGGTCGCCCAACCGGCAGATACCAATCCAAGTGGCGATATTTTTGGTGGCTGGATCTTGGCGCAAATGGATGTTGCTGGCGGTGTTGCCGCCAGCCGCTGCGCCCAGGGCCGCACGGTGACAATCGGCGTTAAGGAAATGGAGTTTCATAGGCCTGTACGTGTTGGTGATCTGGTGAGCTGCTATACCCAGGTTCTTAAAGTAGGCAGAACATCTATGTCGATTAAAATCGAAACCTGGACGACCAATCATTATAATCCCACGCCGCTGCAAAAAGTGACGGAAGGGGTGTTTACCTATGTCGCAATAGATGAAAATCGAAAACCACGCCCGGTAAATCAATAAGTGGACACTTAAATCAGTTAAATATTAGTTGTTCGTTTAGTTACCGGCCTGCAGCGTTCAGATGATTACCATCCAGACATACCCGGCGGCAAAAAAGGTGCTGAGGGCAGCGAATTCTTTAAAAAAAACTTTGGTATCCATGACAATTCTCCTCTTTCTGGTTAACTGAAACCGGTTTTAAACCAAAAAGAACAAAAAAGCAACATATAATTATTTAGTTAATAAAAACAATTGGTTATTAAAGTAGT
>CAJWIB010000182.1 GCA_913041095.1 uncultured Rhodospirillaceae bacterium
TAGCTTTTTCATCATGGCAAAAGAGTACCAGAAAAAAGCTGTAAAAAAAATATTGATGATTCTTAAAATGCCATTAAAGCTTTGAAACTGCATATTTCGATTGTGTTTGGCGGGACTGGTAAAAATAACTAGTTTGGCGACATGAGTAGTACTCCTGCATCTGCGCCTATATCCAATCCAACTCCCAAAGCTCATTTTGGCAGTCGTTTGCCGTTCTTCTATGGCTGGATAGTCGTTGGTATCGCCTTTATTACCATGGCCATCTCCGTCAATGCACGGACGTCTTTCTCGTTGCTATTCCCGCCGATCCTCGATGAGTTCGGCTGGGCGCGTGGCACCATCGCCGCGACCTTCTCGATCGGCTTTGTCGTCTCAACCGTGTTGACGCCGTTCATCGGCGCTTTAATGGATCGTTTTGGTCCACGCATTGTCCTGCCCCTGGGCGGCGTGTTAACGAGCATTGGCTTGACTACTTCGATTTATGCTACCGAGCCCTGGCATTTTTATATCACGCTAGGTGTTTTGGTCGTCGGCGGTTCGGTCTTTATGAGTTATATCGGTCATACACTATTCGTACCCAATTGGTTCGACCGTAAACGAGGTTTGGCGGTCGGACTGGCCTTCTCCGGCGTTGGTGTCGGTTCGATATTGCTTTTTCCGTGGATGCAGTATGCTATTCAAACGGAAGGCTGGCGATTTAGCGCCGTCGTCATCGCCATTGTTATCCTCGCCATATTGGTGCCGCTTAATGCTATTTTTCAGCGCCATCGGCCGCGTGATCTGGGCTTGGAGCCAGATGGCGTCAAGCTGGCCGATCCGGCGGAAAGTGGTGCTGCAAAAAAAGACAGCCGTGAAAACAGGATTGTTGATGCCGAATGGCTGGAAACCGAATGGACTGTCGTCAAAGCCATGCGGACGTCACGCTTTTGGTGGCTGGCGTTTTCATTTGTCACGTCACTATACGCCTGGTACGCAGTACAAGTTCACCAAACACGCTACCTGATCGACGTTGGTATTTCGGCTGAAGTTGCTGCCGTTGCGCTGGGGCTTGTCGGCTTGACCGGTATCTTTGGTCAGATAGTCGTCGGTGCCCTGTCGGATCGCATTGGCCGCGAGCTGGCTTGGAGTTTCAGTCTGATGGGCTTTTTATTGACTTATGCCTGTTTGTTTATATTGCGTGAGCAGCCTTCGGAATGGTTGATGTATGTCATGGTTGGGTTACAGGGATTTTTAGGTTATGGCATGGCGTCGGTGTTTGGCGCAGTACCGGCTGATTTATTTTCCGGTAAAAACTATGGCTCGATTTTTGGTGTGCTCGGTGCTGTAAGCAGTGCTGGTGCGGCTATTGGTCCCTGGGCGACCGGTGTCTTTTTTGATATCTGGGGAGATTATGAAAATGCGTTTGTGATTGCGATGGTGATATGCGCATTTTCCATCGCGGCGATGTGGATTGCCGGCCCGCGCAATGTCATCCTCACCTCGGGTCAGGCTCGCAAAATTTAATCGAAAACGGAAATTGTTCCGCTTAATGATTGTCCGATAAACTACAGGTTTCCTCGGCTGCAATTCTCCCACCGCTGAACCAAGTCAGCTTGCCGATTTTTTAGGACGAATCAGCCAATTTGGCCGATGTTCAATCCGGCGGAAAAGAAAAACAAGTTCCAGCAGATGATCGTCGCCATCGGTTCCGGGCGGAGAGAGAAATACACCATCATCGCAACTTCTTGTCTGGTGTGTTGCTCTTTTGGCAGGTTAAAATAAGAAAAAATAAATTTAAGATTTAAGTAAGGGAAGCTAATGTCTAAACCAACGATAGGTCTTATGAGTCCTGGCGATATGGGCCACACTGTCGCCGGCGTGCTGGTTGAGAAAGGCCACCGGGTTGTTACGGTCTTATCCGGACGTAGCGATCTGACCAAAAAAAGGGCAGAACGCGCTGGTATGGAAAGTGTTGCCGATCTTGCGGCTCTCGTTAGCGAAAGTGATTTTATTTTCTCGATCATGCCGCCCGAGCAGGCAGCAGATTTTGCCGCGGATATTGCGGCAATTATTAAAGAAAGTGGTGAGCGCACGGTCTTTGTCGAATGTAATGCCATCTCACCCAATACAACTTTGACCATTGAGGCGATGCTAAAAGATGCCGGGGCGACCATGATAAATGCCGGTATCATTGGGCCTCCTCCCGGTCGCGGACCAATGACGAATTTTTATGCCAGTGGTGCCGACCTGGATCTCGTTAGTTTTATTGACGGAGATGGGATTAAGTTTAAGCCGATGGAAGATGATATCACCAAGGCGTCGGCAATTAAAATGTGTTATGCCGGACTGACTAAAGGCATAATGACCCTGCACACGAGTGTTTTGGTGACGGCCGAATTGCTGGGTATCAGTGAAGAACTTCAAAACGAAATTGCAAACAGTCAGAAATTTCATTGGGAAGGCATGAACAAGCGCGTTTCCATGTATGCCTGTGATGCCGGGCGCTGGGCCGGTGAAATGGATCAAATATCTGAAACCTTTGGTTCCGCCGGAGTAACAGCGAAACTTCACCAGGGGGCGGCGGAAATTTTTCGCATGTTGGATGCATCGCCCTTAAGTGTTGAAACCCGGGAAACTTACGATAAAAGCAGAACGCTGCAGCAAGCGGTCGAAATTTATGCTGCGGCTGCTCAAAAAATAAATAATGGAAAAAAGGCGGCGGAATAGGTGTTTTTTGGGCTGTTGAAATCCACAGTAAGTATTCGCGTAGAATTAGAATATTATTAGAGTGGTTCAACACCGCTAATTGAATCTTTAGGGAATTTTTATGGGTACAATGTTGCGTATAGGCCTGACCTGCCTGATTATATTGCTGCTTGTTGTGGCTATTGTTGTCTTCAAAGGGTCCGGCGTTGTGCAACTCATATCCCTAGGCTTTGCCGTGGCATTGATTATTGCCGTTTGGCTGGTCAAACGCATGGGCAATGTGCATGAGTTACAAAGCCAAAATTCGCTTCAAGCCATTGATCTTAATACCAAGAAGCTGATTGGTATCATCAACAACAGTTTTAATAGTCAAGGCATCGACAAGATCGGCCGCAAAACCCAACAGACCATCGTTGAAACTTTGAAAGGTGAGCAGAACGGCGAATTTAAAACGATTAAACTGGCGGTTGCCTCGCTCAAGCGCGTTTTTGCATCCAAATTTCATGAGGCCAAAGACACCGGTTATTTTGCTGCAACCTGGGCGGCTTTTTTTATTTTAGCTGATGAGGGTGAAGATATTGGCTTCAACACTAAAACCCGGGTTGATAATTTTATTGCCGGTATTGAAGACGACAGTTTTTAGTTTATTGGCCGCCTGATTACTTGATTATTAAATAAGCTGACACTAAGTTACGCTCCCCTAAAATTGGAATTAGTGGAGTTAAATAATATGGATTTAACCGGTGAATATCGCATCCCAGCCACACGCGAAAAAGTGTGGAAAGCCCTCAACGACCCGGAAATTTTGAAACAATGCATTGATGGCTGCCAGGAGCTCAATAAAGATTCAGATACCGAGTTCTCGGTCAAAGTGACGGCAAAAGTTGGGCCGGTGAAAGCTAAATTTGTTGGTAAAGTGGTGCTTTCCGAGCTTGATCCACCGAACGGCTATACGATTTCGGGTGAGGGCCAAGGTGGGGTCGCCGGATTTGCCAAAGGTGGCGCGGACGTGAAGCTCGCTGATGATGGTGGCGAAACCGTGCTGAGCTATGAAGCCAAAGCCGAAGTGGGAGGCAAGCTCGCGAGTGTTGGCAGCCGCTTGGTCGAAGGGGTGGCAAAAAAGCAGGCTGATGACTTCTTTGGCAAATTCAGTGAAATTTTTAGCGGCGATGCTGAACCAGCTGCTACAGCTCCTGCGGAAGCACTGGCGCCCGCTGTAGCTGGCGATAATGAGGGGATTTCCCCGATGGTCTGGGGTATCGGCCTGGTCGTCGTGGTGGGATTACTGCTCTATATTTTCGCGTCGTAAATCCTTAATTAAGGGGACAGTTTACTTAATTCACCAACATTACAAAAGTTTAATACTGTGGTAAAAGCGGCAGAGTTCTGATAAAAAACGTATGAATTCTGACAATATTATGAAGCCCTAAGGTCGAATTTTCTTGATTCTTGACCGGTTATTCCATAATATTGCCACAGTTCCCGGCAATGGTTGCCTAATGAAGGGGCCAGTCCCGGAAGCGCCAAGCCCAATAGTGGGTTGGAAATTTGTATTGATAGGCATGTTGCTCAGTTAGGAGGATATGACTGATGGTTTTGGATCATCTCATTAAGTTGCCCCGTATAGGTATTCGCTAAGTATTTGAGCACGAGCGCCCGCAGTGGATCTGCTCTATTGATACGACCAGTGACGAATTGATGTATCAGGCACAGTGATGAACGGGAGATAAGAAATGGCTACAACGACACTACCTGTATTATCCAGCGATAGCGGATTATCCCGCTACTTGAACGAAATTAAAGCTTTTCCGATTTTGACGGCGGAAGAAGAGTTTATGCTGGCCGAGCGTTATCTCAAACATGACGACAGTAAAGCGGCGCATAAACTCGTCACCAGTCATTTACGTCTGGTGGCTAAGATCGCAATGCAGTATCGCGGCTATGGTCTACCGGTCGCTGATCTCATTTCGGAAGGCAATATCGGCCTCATGAAGGCAGTTAAGAAGTTTGAGCCTGAACGCGGTTTCAGGCTCTCCACCTATGCAATGTGGTGGATTAAAGCTTCGGTTACCGAATATGTTCTGAAATCCTGGTCTATGGTCAAAATGGGTACGATGGCAGCGCAAAAAAAATTGTTCTTTAGCTTACGCAAAGCCAAACGGCGGCTCGAAATCATCGATAGCAGTGACATTAATCCTGAGCAGGCGAAGTTGTTGTCTCAGCAATTTAACCTGCCAGAAAAAGATATCATTCATATGAACGGCCGGATGACGATACGTGATCAATCTTTGAATGCACCAGTTTCCCAGGGTGAAGAAGACTCGATAGAGTTCCAGGACACCCTGACCGACAATTCACCATCACCGGAAGCTATTGTTGCCCACCGCGAAGAAGCGGATATCCGCAGCGACTTGCTGAAAGATGCTTTGGCCGAACTGCCGGAACGCGAACGCCATATTTTTGTCGAGCGTCGTTTGAAAGATGATCCGATCACGCTAGAGAAATTGGGCGAAGGATATGGCATCAGTCGAGAGCGGGTTCGCCAGCTTGAAAACCGAGCTTATGAGAAAGTTCAGAAGACCATCCGTAAAGCGGCGGTAAGCGCCTGAAAAGAATAATTAAATATTAGATTCTAGGTGGGTTCAATTTTTTTTATAAACAGACCTTGACCTAGCCGATCTCCCGGCATAAATCACTGGCACTCTCATAATGAGAGTGCCAAATTTTTTGGACAAAATTTCGAGTTTGGCCTGATTTCAAACATTATCCGGATCCGGCTGAAATCCTGGAGTTAAATCGGGCTCGAATATAAGGAGTTATAACAATGAGTTTTAAACCACTTCACGATCGCATTGCTGTGCGCCGCCTTGAACAAGGCGAAAAAACAGCCGGCGGCATCATCATACCTGATACAGCACAAGAAAAACCTTCCGAAGGCATCGTTGTCGCCATTGGATCTGGTGCCCGGGGAAAAGACGGCAAACCCGTCGCGATGGATGTCAAAAAAGGTGACAAAGTTCTTTTCGGCAAATGGTCCGGAACTGAAATCACGGTTGACGGTGACGATCTGTTGATCATGCAGGAAACTGATATCATGGGTGTCATTAATTAATTTAATTTAACGCTATGGAGAATTATTAAGATGGCGAAGGAAGTAAA
>CAJWIB010000183.1 GCA_913041095.1 uncultured Rhodospirillaceae bacterium
GCAAGGGCTGCGCCATGTGCGCAACGGAATGTCCTTGCGGTGCGATCAAGATGATACCGGAGGATATCTGATTTTGAATGCAGATTGACCGCCTGCTAGGCAATCATCCGAAGGTACTTCGGGTTTCGTATTCAATTGTTTGTAATGACTGAAAAATTTAACTTAACCAGTGGAGATAATCATGTTTACCCAGAACGAATTCATCGTACAGACCCAAAAACTGATCGAAAATTGGCAAACTCAGTTGGAAGAATACAATAAAAGTTTGAAAACCACCGAAGTCCAAACAAAAGCTAATTTCGATGAGATTGTTGGTCAATTGGAAGAATCTATCTCGCAAGCGCAGACCATGGTCGAGCAGGCTCAGGTAGCTAATGAAAAGGCCTGGAGCGACATGGAATCGGCTACCCAAAACGCACTGGACCAGATTCAACAGGGCTGGCAGAAGGCTATGTCCCGCTATCAGTAGGCGATTTCGAGAGGAGAGTATGCAGTGATAAACGAACACGTAAATCCCAGCGTGGGGTTATTCGTCACCTGTTTGGCTGATCTTTATCGTCCGTCTGTTGCCTTCGCAGCCGTGAAATTACTCGAAGATGCCGGCGTTACCGTGGAGGTACCGCGTGCCCAGACCTGCTGTGGTCAACCGGCCCTTAACAACGGCGATCTCGGCCATGCACGAGTTTTGGCGATGCAGGTCATCGACGCTTTCGCTGAATTCGATTACGTTGTCGGCCCGTCCGGATCGTGTATGGGGACTATCAAGACACATTATGTAGAGCTTTTCGAAGATGATCCAGAAGGATTAATGAAGGCCCAGGATCTAGCGGAGCGAAGCCATGAGCTCATCAGTTTTCTCACCGATATAATGGGTATTTCTCAGATAG
This sequence comes from uncultured Rhodospirillaceae bacterium, assembly GCA_913041095.1. GTDB lineage: Bacteria > Pseudomonadota > Alphaproteobacteria > Rhodospirillales > UBA2165 > TMED23. Next base: position 888 of record CAJWIB010000183.1, read on the forward strand.
ACGCAACCTACGATGGCACCGTGACCTATCATGATTCATGCGCTGGCCTGCGCGAACTAGGTATTCAAGAACAACCTCGTCGCCTGCTCGACGGCGTTCAAGGCATCGCCTTCAAGGAATTGAAGGATAGTATTGTCTGTTGTGGTTTCGGCGGCACCTTTTGTGTCAAGTACCCTGAAATCTCTGGAAAAATGGTCGACGATAAATGTTCTCGGATCGAGGAAAGCGGTGCCGATACCGTATTGGCCGGTGACTTAGGCTGTCTACTCAATATCGCCGGTCGCTTGCGTCGTAGGGGTGAAACAACCCGCGTTTACCATATTGCCGAAGTCCTGGCCGGGATGGCTGGTGGCCCCAGCATTGGTGACGGGGAGAATTGATTATGGAATCAAAGTCACATGACTTCAAAGTTCGTTCTGGACAAGCCCTTAAAGATCCCTTTCTACAATCAGCTTTGGAAAATTTGAGTCTGGGGTTCGTGGAATCACGGCGTAAATGTGCCGAAGCCCTCCCCGAGTTTGAGGCTTTACGAGATCTTGGAAAAAATATTTACGATCATACATTAGAGAATCTGGATTTCTATCTGCGTCGATACGAGGAAAAGGTCATTGAGTCCGGAGGCCACGTTCACTGGGCGAGCACGCCCGACGAGGCCTGTCGCATCGCTACCGACATCTGCGACCAAGCCAAGGCCAAGAAAGTCATTCGAGGCAAGTCGATGATAGGTGAGGAAATGGGGATAAACGATGCCTTGGACGAAGCAGGTTTCGAAACCACTGAGACGGACCTTGGCGAATATATTCTGCAGCTCGCCGAGGAGCCGCCGAGCCACATCGTCGCCCCCGCCATTCACAAAACCAAGGATGAAATCTCCGATCTTTTCCAAGTCTATCACGCTGACCGCGGCTTCACCGAGCGTCAGACGGAACGAACTGCCTTGGTACAGGAAGCTCGCCAAGTTTTGCGCGAATCTTTTATCTCTGCCGATGTCGGCATTACCGGCGCCAACTTCTTGATTGCCGAAACAGGTTCCAACATCATTGTCACCAATGAAGGAAACGGTGATCTCACATGCACCCTGCCCAAGGTTCATATCGTCACCGCGGCCATCGATAAGGTCATTCCGTCGGTAGAAGACGCAATGGTTTTACTCCGTCTCCTAGGGCGCAGCGCCACTGGTCAGGAAATCACTGCCTACACGACCTTTACTACAGGGCCGAAGCGGGCGGAAGATGATGACGGACCCGAGGAATATCATGTGATCTTGCTCGACAATGGTCGCAGCACTATGCTCGCCAACGAATTTCGCGACATGTTGCGTTGCATCCGGTGCGGTGCTTGCATGAACCATTGTCCTGTTTACGGAAGCGTCGGCGGCCATGCCTATGGCTGGGTTTATCCGGGGCCCATGGGTTCAGTGCTGACGCCTATGATGGTGGGACTTGATAAAGCTGTGGACCTACCAAATGCCTGTACGCTTAATGGACGCTGCCAGGATGTGTGTCCCGTTCGGATTCCCCTGCCGAAGCTTCTTCGTGCACATCGGACATGGCAGCATGAACGTAAATTCAATTCCAGTGTGTTCCGTTTCGGCCTCGGTATCTGGACATTTTTCGCCCGTCACCCGAATTTGTATCAGTTTTGCACCCGAATCGTTATGTCGGTGATGGGCTCATTGGGACGGCGAAAAGGCGTTTTTAACCGCATGCCTTTCGCCGGTGGCTGGACCCAGGCACGCGATTTACCCACGCCACAAGGAAAAACCTTTCAAGCTGCTTGGCGGGCAAAACAGAGGGAGAAGAAGCAATGACTTTGGCACGTGAAAAAATCTTAGATCGCGTCGCCTTGGCGGTCGGTCGCGATAGGATTGATCCCAAAACCGAGGCGGCTCTTACGAAACGGCTTAACCGCATTCCGACCATTCTCAGACCGCAATGGGACGACAATCCTGTCCGTAGATTTGCCTCGAAACTCCGAGATGTAGCTGCTTCCGTCGATGTGGTGGATTCTCCTGCTGATGTCGCAAAATCCGTCAGTAGCTTTTTGCTGGAGAATGATGTGCCATTGGCAGTCGCGATGGCTCCCGACGACCGGTTGAATGATTATCCTTGGCCCGAATACCTCAAGATTTCGCGTCGAAACGTGAACCCAAAAGATGTTACGGCCATCACGGCGGCCGAGGCCGGGGTTATCGAGACCGGAAGTTTGGTGTTGCGCTCGAAACCTCAAAGCCCGACTAGTATGAATTTCTTACCCGAGAACCATATCGTGATCCTGCTCCAAGAACAGTTAGTGAAAAACTTGGAGGACGGATGGAGATGTGCTCTTGACTCTTCGAACGGGGTTCCCAGAACGGTCAATTTCATTACCGGACCGTCGAAGACGGCCGATATTGAACAGACAATGGAGTATGGAGCGCATGGTCCCCGGCGGTTGCATGTCATTCTGCTTTTGGCGACGTGAATCATCCTGTCAATAGCCTTGCAATTTAAAATTTTACGAAGGAACACGGAAATCAATGCAAACAGTTATTAAAGCGCAAAAATCTGGATGGGTATAAGCATTCCCGGATAATCCGATGAATTTTAATCAAAAAATGGAGTTTAGAATCATGAGTAGAGTTGCAATCGTTACAGGTGGAACGCGGGGTATCGGCGCCGCAACCTCCATGGCATTAAAAGACAAGGGCTGTGATGTGGCCGCGACCTACGGGTCAGATGATGAAAAAGCGAAGGCATTTTCAGAGGAAACCGGCATTAAAGTCTTTAAATGGGATGTCTCTGACTTCGAGGCCTGTATCTCTGGAGTAGCACGAGTTGAAAGCGATTTGGGCCCGGTCGATATTCTAGTCAATAATGCTGGCATAACCCGAGATGGCACCGTACATAAAATGACTTACGAAAATTGGCAGGCAGTGATCGATACAAATTTGGGGTCATGCTTTAACATGTCCCGTGCAGTTATCGTGGGTATGCGCGAGAGGAAATTCGGCCGCATCGTCAATGTCGGTTCGATCAACGGCCAAGCTGGCCAATATGGCCAAGTCAATTATGCTGCCGCTAAATCAGGTATTCACGGCTTCACCAAAGCATTGGCTCAAGAAGGCGCCGCCGCGGGCGTTACCGTCAACGCAATTGCGCCAGGTTATGTTGATACCGATATGGTCGCCGCTGTCCCGGAACGTGTTCTTGAGAAAATTGTTGGGCGCATCCCGGTCGGCCGTTTAGGTAAGGCTACTGAAATAGCTCGTTCTATTCTGTTCCTTACGGATGACGACGCTGGTTTTATCACCGGTTCAACTTTGTCCATCAATGGCGGTCAACATATGTATTAATCCACAATAGTCAGGAACGTAAACACTGCGAAAGCTGTGCAAATACGTTTCTCTGATCAATTTATTTCCTCATCAACACTATGAATAAAAAAATATAATCGAACACCAGTATATCAATAAATTTAGAAATATTATTTTATTGGAAGGATTTCAAAATGAGTTATAAACCCGAAATCGTCATCGCTTCCGCCGCTCGAACACCGGTCGGTGCATTTAGTGGCGCTTTCAGCAATATCGCAGCGTATGAACTTGGTAGTATTGCGATTGCCGAAGCACTCAGCCGCGCTGGCGTTTCTGCAGAAGACGTTTCAGAAGTTGTACTTGGCCAAGTTCTGACAGCCGGCGTCGGTATGAATCCGGCGCGACAAGCTTCGATGGCAGCCGGTATTCCGCAAGAACGTACGGCTTACAGTATCAATCAGGTGTGTGGTTCTGGTTTGCGGGCGGTGGCGCTTGGCGCACAAGCGATCATAGCCGGCGATTCAGATATCGTTGTTGCTGGTGGCCAGGAAAACATGACCCAGTCGCCGCACGTCTCTCATCTTCGTGCTGGTGTGAAAATGGGGCCGACCCAATTGATCGACAGTATGATAAATGACGGTTTGTGGGATGCATTTAATGGCTACCATATGGGCATTACTGCCGAAAATGTTGCCGAACAGTGGCAAATCTCGCGGGAACAGCAGGATGAATTTGCTGCTCAGTCTCAGGCAAGGGTCGAAGCTGCACAGAATTCCGGCACCTTTAAAGAAGAAATCGTACCAGTCACGGTCAAAACCCGCAAAGAAGAAATTGTCGTCGACACCGATGAACATCCGCGCCACGGCACAACGGTTGAATCTCTTGCTAAATTGCGTCCAGCCTTTGACAAGGAAGGCTCAGTGACTGCCGGAAATGCTTCAGGTATCAATGACGGCGCAGCAGCATTGATTTTGATGTCGGCTGATGAAGCTGAAAAGCGTGGCATTGAGCCTATGGCAAAGATCAAATCCTGGGCGACCGAGGGTATTGATCCTTCTATTATGGGTGCCGGCCCAATCCCCGCCAGCAAGAAAGCACTTGAGAAGGCTGGTTGGTCGAGTGACGATCTTGATCTGATTGAAGCTAATGAAGCTTTCGCGGCACAAGCCTGCGCCGTTAGTAAAGAATTTGGCTGGGGTGCGGATAAAGTCAACGTTAATGGCGGGGCGATTGCACTCGGTCATCCCATCGGGGCATCTGGTGCTCGTGTACTGGTGACACTTCTTCATGAAATGAGACGTCGTAATGTAGAGAAAGGTCTCGCCACACTGTGTATCGGCGGCGGTATGGGGATCGCTATGTGCGTGGAACGAAGTAGTAATTAAAGGTCATAACAAATAAAATGTATATATATGGCAACTAGTTGCTTTCCTTGGATTGGAACGTATTTAAATACGAACTGGGGGTTATTTTCATGGAGAACAATAATTTCATAGAAGCACTCCAAACGATTGTTGGTAAAAATCATGTTTTGACCAAACCCGTAGATACCGAGCGCTATCGTAGTGGATATCGAACTGGATATGGTGAGGCGATTGCTGTTGTCCGACCGGGATCAC
>CAJWIB010000184.1 GCA_913041095.1 uncultured Rhodospirillaceae bacterium
AAATCGCTACCCTTGACGGTGCGCGTTTGGTGACGGGTGTCGCAGAAGGTGGCAATCTCAGCAGCGAGCGGTGCCTCATCCAAGGGCCCATCGGAAAACTCATCGAAGCGCAGCGTCATCGTCTCCATTTGTCTACCGGCCACTTCGGAGGTCAGCGCCATGATGCTTGCTGAATCCAAACCCGCCGATAGAAATACGCCAACCGGCACATCTGAAACCAAATGATGTTCAATGCTCTCAGTTAAGGCCGCTCGCAATTCTTCGGCTGAGCCCTGCTGACCATTTGCCTCAAGCTCGGCCATTTCCCGGGTTAGATTGAAATACCTATTTTCGGCCCTGGCACCTGCTTTATCAATCCACAGGCTGGACCCGGCCGGCAGGCTTTGAATGTCTTTATACATGGTGTGGGGTTCAGGAACATAGCCGAGAGTAAAGAAGCCGACATGGCCAGCCGGGTTGGGCGTGCTCGAAATCGCGCCACCCGTCTGCAAAGCTTTTACTTGCGAGGCAACGCGCAACGTGCCACCGTCATCCGCATAATAGAGCGGCTTAATACCGTAAGGATCGCGGGCCAGCAGTAGGCCTTGTCTGGCTTCATCCCAAAGTGCGAAAGCAAACATGCCACGCAGCTGACGCAGCATGTCCACACCGTCCCGGTCATAAAGGTGCAACAGAACTTCGGTATCTGATTGGGTAGAAAATTTACGGCCTTCAGCTATCAACCCGGCGCGCAACTGTTTAAAGTTATATATCTCGCCGTTATAGGTAATCTGCAAACGTATATTACCCGCATCATCGGTCAGCGCCATCGGTTGCGCCCCGGTTGGCCCGATATCAATGATTGCCAGGCGGCGATGCGCCAGTCCAACGCGTTGGTCGCCAGAAATCCAACTGCCCGCACCATCCGGCCCGCGGGCAATCATGACTTCGCGCATCCTGAGCAGCTCAGCTTCATCAACATTTGGCGCATTATCGCCGTAACTAAAAATTGCCGTTAAACCGCACATAATGACACTCTACATAGCGAGGAACGGCAAATCCTAAAAGGCATTTATTAAGATGGCTATAAAGCAGCTCATTCGTTATGGTCTGATTTTATTCAGCAAATTTGTGGAAATGGGGAATTTTTATTGAGTATACCCGATAGTAAACCTTATCAAATCCGCCTCGGAGGCTATGGCCCGCCGACCACATCTTTCAGCCGGTCGCTTAAAATGATTGGCGATCACATGGAAGAGCAGTTCGGCAGTGATGTCGATATTAAATATGTCTACAACATCATGGATTTGGGCTTTAAGGGTGAGGATATCCTGTGGCTGACCGAGCACGGTCTTTTGACTATTTCTTACCAATCCTCCAGTTATCTGACCGACCGCGTACCGGAACTTGGATTTGTCGATTTGCCATTCTTGTTTGAAAATAACGAACAGGCGCGGGCAGCGATTGATGGCACGCTTGGTCAATATTTGTCAGAAAAAACTGAAGAGCGCATCAACTACAAAATTCTCGGTTACTTCGAAAATGGTTTTCGGCAAATTTCCAACAAGCTGCGGCCAATCCACAGGCCTGCCGATTTTGACGGCATGAGCATTCGTGTGCTGCCGAGCGATGTTCAGGCGCGAACATTTGAACTTTTAGGTGCAACGCCAAAACGCATGGATCTCACCGAAGCGATCGAAGGTATTGTCGACGGTTCCTTGGATGCGCAGGAAAACCCTTTTGCCAATACGGTCACCTATGGCGCCCATAAGTATCACCGTTACCACACGGCCTCGAACCACTTTTATATTTCACGCAGTATCATGTGCCATCGAGATAGCTATTCAAGCTGGCCGGAAGAAATCCAGATCGCGTTGCAAGAATCGGTGCGAGATACCATCACTTGGCAACGCGGCCAAGCCGAACAAGAGGCCGTCGTGTCACACCAAGCAATTGAAGACGAAGGATGCAAAATTGTCGAACTGACGCCGGAAGAACATGCTGAATTCGTTCAAGCCGTCAAACCCCAGCATGATGACGCCAGGGAAGTCTTCGGCGACAAAATGTTCGAACTGATGAAGCAGACTTAGCCTCAACTTATTCAGTTATCAATATTGCCCGGAAATCGTTGACATTGGTGTGCGTCGGACCGCTAACGACTAAATCATCGAGAGCAGCAAAAAAATTATAGGCGTCATTGTCGGCGAGCCTGGTTTCAAGATCGAGCCCAGCATCTTCAGCACGTTGCAATGTATCCGGCGTGATTATCGCACCCGCATTGTCAACTAGCCCATCGGTGCCATCGGTATCACACGAAATCGCATAAACACCGTCAGCACCCTTAAGCCCGGCCGCCAAACCCATCAGAAATTCCGTATTCGGCCCTCCCCTACCGCTACCGGCAACAGTCACGGTCAACTCACCGCCGGACAACAAGACACATGGCGCCTGCTCTCGATACTCGCCGATGTTTTCAGCCATTGTGCGGCCAACCTCGCTCGCCTCGCCCTCTAGACTGTCGTTTAGAATAATCGGTGTGATGCCGGCCTCTTGAGCACCCTTGGCGGCTGCCTCTAAGGAGTTTCGGCCACTGGCGATTATTTCCACTTTATTATTTGTAAAAATTTCATCGCCCGGTTTGGGTGTTTCATCGGCACCTTTTTGCAAAACCGCCAGCGCCGAAGCCGGCAGGTCCATGTCGTATTTTTGCACGATTTTCAGCGTATCAGCATAAGTTGACGGGTCCGGTACGGTCGGGCCCGACGCAATCGCCGAAAGATCATCACCCACGACGTCGGAAATTATCAATGTGTGAAGCTTGGCCGGAACACAAGCGCGGGCCAATCGCCCACCTTTAATTTGAGAAAGATGTTTCCGCACGATATTCATTTCACTGATCGTCGCGCCGGATCGCAGCAACGTTTGATTAACGACCTGTTTCTCTTCGAGCGTGACACCTTCCGCCGGTAATGCCATCAGCGCCGAGCCGCCGCCCGAGATCAAACACAACACCAGATCATTGGCAGTGAACTCTTGCACCATTTGAAGCATTTTTTCTGCCCCTGCCCTGCCTGCCAGATCCGGCACCGGGTGAGCGGCTTCAATGATCTCAATTTGCTCGCACGGTACGCCGTAATCGTAGCGCGTAATCACCAAGCCGCTGACTTCACCCGGATAATGTTTTTCAACCGCTGCCGCCATCGCCGCACTCGCTTTACCGCCGCCAATTACCCCGGTTTTTCCCTTGGGTAAATCCGGCAGATAACTAGGGATACAAAGAGAAGGTTGTGCAGCCGCAACGGCAGCATCAAATACACTCAAAAGGAAATTTTGAGGTTCAACGGACATACTAGAAGAATTAAGGGGTGTTTGATTTATCGTCCAGTTAATTTTTGAAGGCGGCGAATTTCTCCGGACTATCAAATCGAACTCTGCAAGTTACTTCACTGTCTTCGGCTTCATTGTCATTTGATCCAACGGACCACTGATCGTCACCATTTTCCAGAGACCAGTTGATCATTTCATTGTAGAATTCTTCATCCGGGCTAATGAGATTAACAAAATTACCCCACCGATCCTCTTGCAATCACTAATCATTATCTGTCGAGATTTCTTCTTCCTACCGGTCCGATTGATTGTACAATTCTGATTTATCTTCGTTATCAGTCACGCCAAAAAATTCCGTTTGTCGCCTAGATGTAGCCGTATCAACCTACCTTAATATACCATCGATAATGAAATCAGCAAAGTGATCGGCGATGCGTTGAATTTGTTTTTTTGATTTTCCATCATACCAGACTGTTACGGAATTACACATACCGAGCAATGCTAAGGTGGCCAGCTTGCAATCTAAATCTTGGCGAAAATCACCAGCGGCAACGCCAGCCTCAAACAGCCGGCACAGTTCGCCTTCATATTTGCTCGCCAGTTTATTTACCTCAGCGCGACTTTCACCAGCCAAATAACGGCGCTCGTATTGAAATACCTGAACATAATTTGGCAGGTCGTGAAAGGGCTGCATATGTTCTCGGATAGCTTCTCGAATTTTCCGATCAGCGGAAAGGTCTGCCTGTGAGATTACGATAAGCCGTTCGACATAGCCCTGCACACCTAACCGGCAAACCTCAGCCAACGCTGAATCTTTAGATTTAAAATAGTAATAAATGCCAGCCTGCTTGATCTCCAATTTATCGGCAATATCCGTAGTGCTTGCACCGTGATAGCCTTTTTCCGCAAAAACTTCCGCCGCCGCATCCAATACCTCGGTAAAGCGCTTTGGCTTATTATCAACTTTCGACATTTAGAAACCTATAAAATTTTATTAAGTTATAAAATAATACGTCAATGGGTTCAGATGTGCAAATTTGGTATCATGCTCGGCAAATGCTTTTAACCCATTATGTTGCCTAGCTACGGGAGGGCGCAACATGATCAAAGTCACCGATGTTCAATATACGTGGGTCAGCGTGACTGATCTTGATCTGGCGGAGAAATTTCTAACCGATTTGGGCCTGGTGCGCTTGGCTCGAACAGTTAAGGCGCTTTACATGCGCAGCAGTGACGCTGATCACCATTGCTACATCTCTGAACTGAATGAGCAGGATGAGCCAGGTTATACCGGCACGGCGTTGGAGCAATTAACGAAAAAAGGTATGAGCGCGTAAACGGCTACATCCTTAATAACCGCTCCGAATTGCGGTGCAGAATTTTTGCTTTGTCTTCGGCATTTAACATGACGGTTTCCATCCATTTCGGGCCGGGATCATTCGGCACAAACGGATAATCAATAGCAAATAGAATGCGATCCACCCCCATCTCCTGAATACACAACATCAATGCCGGGTCCGAGAAAAATCCTGACGTCGTGATATAAAAATGCGACGTGAAAATATCCCGGAAAGCAACTCCGTCATTACCGGGCCGATTAAGCGCGAGATCGATGCGCCACATCAAGAACGGCAAAGTCTCACCCAAATGGCCAAGAATAATTTTGAGATTTGGGTATTTCTCAAACACTCCCGACAACACCAACCGAATACTTGCGGTTGCGGTTTCCATCGTGAAACCCCACCCGGCGTTTAAAAACCCCGGGTATTGTTTGATATAATCTTTAAGATAAACATCGATCACCTTTTGATGGGGAATGCCGGGATGCAAGTAAATTGGTACGTCCAAGGCCTCGGCGCGCTCAAAAATCAGCCAGAACTGCTGATCATCGATAAATAGTTCGCCTCCAGTCAGCCCATGGATCATTGCGCCTTTCATGCCAAGCTTGGTAACCGCGCGTTCCAGTTCATCGACTGCCGCTTTGGGGTTGGCAGTCGCCAGTGCGGCAAAACCTGCGAGCCGGTCCGGATTGGCCTGACAAATTTGGTAAAGATGATCGTTCGCTGCCGTCGCCACGGCAGGCCCGGATTCTGCGTCCAATTTTTGGGTTGAGGGCGCACCGTGGGATAACACCTGAACATCGATGCCGCACTCGTCCATTGAGGCGATTCGGCCTTCGCCGACATCTACTATTTTATCCTTTATGAAACCTCCGAGCTTACCATCAAGCCCTTGGAAATGTTTGGTGACTTGATCATCATAATAGTGTTCTTCAATCGCAATGACGCGCTGACCGTCCAGAATAGTCATGGCGTTTCTCCCCTTTATTTGTTGTTCGTAATCTTTGCGTATTTTGAGATTTTGTCAATTAGACTTGAAAATCAGTCCGCGCCGGTAAAGCTTACCAGTCGGCCCGATCGGCAGTGTATCATGAAAATGAATAGCTTTCGGCACATGGGTCTTAGGCAGCAATTCCTGGTCGAGGCAGTAATTCA